>NZ_JAYRTX010000005.1:0-61635 GCF_041919395.1 Albidovulum sp. | reverse complement strand
GCAGCCATCGTTCCCGACCGCCGGATGGTGCCCTCCACCAAGAGTTCAAGGCGCATTGGGCCCTCCGTCCCGCGCCCGTACGTGGTTCCTGATGCAGTCTCCTGACAAACCGCGGACGCAACTGCGGCGCAAAGCGACAGGGCGCGGATCTGCAAGGCAAGTGCGGCGTTCCGGTGGTTTGCCGTTGCAGGAACTTCCGTCGAGCCCCGACAACGCTCAACAGAACCGCGCTGAACAAAAGCGTCTCAGAGAGGGGGAAAGTGGCAGCCCGTAGGGGAGTCGAACCCCTCTTCCCAGGTTGAAAACCTGGTGTCCTAACCGATAGACGAACGGGCCGCGCTTGGCGTGGGGCGGTGTTTAGGCCAGCCGCTCATGACTCGCAAGAGGATTTTTCGGCTTTTTCGCCGCTTGCCGGTCAGGCGCGGGCGGCGTCCTCGAGCCTGAGCTGAGGCTTCGCCCGGCCTTGCCAGTGGTTGAGTTCCAGTCGCCCGGCAAGGTGGAACCGCAAGCCGCCGTGCTGTTCCAGCAGCGGTCCGATGGGGCCGTCGAAGGCGCCAAACGCCACCGCCTCCACGGGCGCGGCCATCCCGTCGGAAAAGCCGATCCTGAGGTGGTTTTCGCCGATCCGCCGGGCATGCGTGACCCCCATGGCAGCGAAGGCGAAGCGGGGCGCGGGCGCGCCCTGGCCAAAGGGACCGGCGCGCTCGATCTCCTCGATCAGTGCGGGCGTCACCGCCCCCGGCATCATGAGTCCGTCGAGGCGCAGGTCGCGGGGGCCGGCGGTTCCGGCGCCCTGGCGCGCAAGAAGGAGCGAGAGCCGGTCCATGGCCGCCTCGATACGCCCCTCGTCCACGGTCAGTCCGGCAGCCATGCGGTGCCCGCCGCCCTTCAGCAGCAACCCCTCGGCCGCAAGGCGCTGGATCGCAGCGCCGAGGTCCACGCCTTCGACCGAGCGGCCCGAGCCCTTGCCGATCCCGCCGTCGAGGCCGATCACGACGGCGGGGCGGTTCGTCGCCTCCTTCAGCCGCGCGGCGACGATACCGACGACGCCGGGATGCCAGCCCTTGCCCGCCGCCCAGACGAGCGGCGCATCGAAGCCGCGCGTCTCGGCCTGTGCCAGTGCCGCGTCGCGCACGCGGTTCTCGATGTCGCGCCGCTCGGTGTTGAGCTCTTCGAGCCGTTCGGCCAACGCCTCTGCCTCGTGCGGATCGGCGGTGGCAAGAAGCCGGGCGCCGAGGTCGGCCGCGCCGATCCGCCCGCCGGCGTTCACGCGCGGTCCGAGAAGGAAGCCGAGGTGATAGGCCGTCGGCGCCCGGTCCATCCGCGCGATGTCGGCCAGTGCCGTGAGCCCGACGCGCTCGCGCCGTGCCATCACCTTCAGCCCCTGCCGGACGAGCGCGCGGTTGACGCCCTTGAGCGGCGCGACGTCGGCGACGGTCGCGAGCGCCACGAGGTCGAGAAGCGCCATGAGGTCGGGCCCCGCAAGCGCCTCCTCGCGCAGGAGACGGTTCGCCTCGACCAGCATCAGGAAGACGACCGAAGCGGCGCAGAGATGGCCGAGCTCGCCGCTCTCGTCCTGGCGGTTGGGGTTGACAACGGCGAGGGCAGGGGGCAGCGTCTCGGCCCCGAGGTGGTGGTCGAGGATGATCACGTCGGCGCCCTTGGCGGCGGCGACCGGCCCGTGGCTCAACGTTCCGCAGTCGACGCAGACGATGAGATCGTGCACCGCCGCCAGCCTGGCCATCGCGGGTTCGTTCGGCCCGTAGCCCTCGTCGATCCGGTCGGGAATGTAGAGCGTGGCTTCGCGTCCGAAGTGCCTGAGCCACCAGACCAGAAGCGCCGCCGAGGCGCCGCCGTCCACGTCGTAGTCGGCGAAGACCGCGATGCGCTCGCGCCCCTTCAGCGCCGTCACGAAGCGCGCCGCGGCCAGCCCCATGTCCTTAAGCGAGCGCGGGTCGGGCAGAAGTTCGCGGAGTTGCGGGTCGAGGAACCGCACCGCCTCCTCCGGCGCGACACCCCGGGCCGCGAGCACCCGGGCGAGCGGAAGCGGCAGGGCGGTCGCCTGCGCGATCGCCTCGGCCTGACGTTCCGCCTCGGCGGTGGGACCCAGCCAGCGGCGGCCCGTGGCAGATGACTCTACTCCCAGAAATGCGCTCATGGCCCCGTCATAGCCAAGGGCGGCGGCGGCGGAATGCGCCGCCCCTTCACCCGTTCCAGAATGTCCCCGGGGTCCCGGGGGGTCGCCCCCGGCCGCTCTTTCAGCGGATCGGGTTGCGGTAGATCATGCGGCGGACCGAGCCGGTCTTCGACCGCATAAGGATCGTCTCTGTCTCGATATAGGTCGGTTCGCGCTTCACCCCGCGCACGATGGAGCCGTTGGTCACGCCGGTCGCGGCAAAGATCACGTGGCGCGTCACCATCTCGTCGCGCGCATAGATCCGGTTCAGGTCCTTGATCCCGGCCTTGGCGGCGCGTCCCCGCTCGTCGTCGTTGCGGAAGATGAGCCGTCCCCACATCTGCCCGCCCATGCATTTCAGCGCCGAGGCCGCGAGCACGCCCTCGGGCGCGCCGCCGGAGCCCATGTACATGTCGATGCCGGTGATCTCGCTCTCCGCGCAGTGGATCACACCCGCCACGTCACCGTCGGTGATGAGCCGGATCGCGGCGCCCGTCCCGCGGACCTCCTTGATCATCTCCTCGTGCCGCGGGCGCTCGAGGATGCAGACGGTGATGTCGGTGGGCTTGCAGCGCTTGGCCTTTGCCAGTTCCACCACCCGTTCGGTCGGGCTCATCTCCAGGCTCACGACGTTCTTCGGCAGGCCCGGCCCGATGGCGAGCTTGTCCATGTAGACGTCCGGAGCGTGCAGAAGCGTGCCGCGCGGCGCCATGGCGATCACGGTCAGCGCGTTCGGCATGTCTTTCGCGGTCAGCGTCGTGCCCTCGAGCGGATCGAGAGCGATGTCGACCTCGGGGCCTTCGCCGGTGCCCACTTCCTCGCCGATGTAGAGCATCGGCGCCTCGTCGCGCTCGCCCTCGCCGATGACCACGGTGCCCTTGATGTCGAGAAGGTTGAGCTGGTCGCGCATGGCGTTGACCGCAGCCTGGTCGGCGGCCTTCTCGTCCCCGCGCCCGATGAGGCGGGCCGAGGCATGTGCGGCTGCCTCTGACACGCGGGCGAGGCCCAGCGAGAGCATGCGGTCGTGGAATTCCTGGGCGTCGGCCATGGTGGTGTCCTGCTGGTTCCGGGTCACGTGCATCTAGCCGGTCCCTGCGGAACGGGGCAAGCCCCACGCGGCGGACTCAGACCGATTCGATCCGGATCGCCACCGGCTCGCCCAGCACCACGCCGGTGCCGGGCAGTCGGCGGGCGGCGTGGTCGATCGCCTCGCGCGTCGTCTTGTGGGTGACGATCAGTACCGGGGCAGAGGCATCGGCATGGCCGTACTGCCGCATCCGGTCGATGGAGATGCCTTCCTCGCCGAGGATCGTCGCCACCTTGGCGAGCGCGCCCGGCTTGTCGGTCAACTCCATGCGAAGGTAAAAGGGCGCCGGCGCCATCGCCTTCGCCGCCACCGGCTCGGCGAGCGTGTCCGCCGGCTGGCCGAAGGTGGAGATGCGGCAGCCGCGCGCGATCTCGATCACGTCGGACATGACGGCCGAGGCGGTCGGACCGGCGCCGGCACCGGCGCCGCGCAGCACGATCTGGCCGACGCTGTCGCCTTCGAGGACCACCATGTTGGTGCCGCCATGGAGCTGGCCGAGCGGGCTCTCGGCCGGCACGAGGCAGGGCGACATGCGCTGTTCGAGGCCCCGCCCCGTCATCTGCGCAACGCCGAGGAGCTTGATCCTGAACCCCATGTCGGCCGCCCGGCGGATGTCGTCAATGGAGATCCGGCCGATCCCTTCCAGTTCAACCGCGTCGAAGGCGACGCGGGTGCCGAAGGCGATGGCGGCCAGCAGGCTCAGCTTGTGGCCGGCGTCGATGCCGCCCACGTCGAGATTGGGGTCGGCTTCCAGATAGCCGAGCTGGCGTGCCTCCTCGAAGACCTCGGCGTAGGCGAGCCCGGCGCTTTCCATCCGCGTCAGGATGTAGTTGCAGGTGCCGTTCATCACGCCCATGACGCGGGTGATCGCGTTCCCCGCCAGCCCCTCGGTCAGCGCCTTGACGACCGGGATGCCCCCCGCGACTGCGGCCTCGAAGCGGATCACATGGCCCCTGGCTTCGGCCTGCGCCGCGAGCGTGTGGCCGTGGTGCGCCAGCATCGCCTTGTTCGCCGTCACGACGTCCTTGCCTGCCGCGATGGCAGCGCGCGTCGCGTCGAAGGCGGCGCCATCGGCCCCGCCCATGAGTTCGACGAAGACGTCGACGTCCTTGCGCGTGGCGAGGCGCACGGGATCCTCCTCCCAGACATAGGACGACAGATCCGCGTCGCGGTTCTTCATCCGGTCGCGTGCGGAGACCGCGCTGATCAGGATCGGCCGCCCCGTGCGACGGGCCAGAAGCTCGGCGTGTTTCTGGATGATCTTCACCGTTCCGATGCCCACCGTGCCAAGGCCGGCAATGCCGAGACGCAGGGGCTGGGACATGGGAGACTCCGTCGCTGAGGGACGCCCGGGCGGGCGTCCCGGGTGTTAGCCCGAAGCCTGCCCGGTTGCAACGTGGTTGCGCCCGCCGGGGTCAGCCAGAGGGGTCGGCCGCCTGCAGCGCGGCTGCCCGGGCGCGCAAGGCAGCCGCGCGGGCCGCGACGGCCGCCGCCGGATCGGCGGCGGGAGCAGGCGGCACGGCGGCCAGAAGCGCGTCGATCGGCATGAGCGCGGGCCAGGCCGCCTGCGTCGCCGGGGCTTCCGGCCTGTCCTTCAGCGCAGGCAGGGCCGCACAGGCGGCGAGCGCCGGCAGGACGCAGATCGGGATAAGGCGGGCAGGGCGCATCTTTGGCTCCGTCGGTAGGGCAGAGGATAGCCCGCGCCCGGCGCGGCGCAAGGCCAGGCGGCGCGGGATTGTATTGAACGCGCGTTCAGATAATCTTCCGGCATGGCACGCAAGACCGGCTCGCATTCGGAGATCACCGGCCCGCGCATCCGCGCGGTGGCACGCTCGCTATTCGCGCGCTACGGCTTCGCGGCCGTCTCGATGCGCCAGATCGCGGCCGAGGTGGGGGTGCAGGCGGGCGCGCTCTACCTCTACACGCCCGACAAGGAGACGCTGCTCTTCGAGCTTCTGAAGGCGCATATGGACGAGCTTCTGGCGGCCTGGGACGCCGTGCCTGCGGGTGACGGCCCGCTTGCACGGCTCGAAGCCTTCGTACGGTTCCACATCCGCTTCAACCTCGACCGGGCCGAGGCCGTCTTCCTTTCCTACATGGAACTGCGGAACCTCGGGCCGGAGAACTTCGCCGTGATCGAGGGGCTGAGGCGCGACTACGAAACCCGGCTCGAGACGATCCTTCGCGACGGTGTCGTGGAGGGACTCTTCGCCGCGCCGGACTCCAAGGTGGCCTCGCTCGCGATCATCGCCATGCTCACCGGCGTGACCACCTGGTACCGCGAGGGCGGGCGGCTCGACCGGGACGCCGTGGGCGACATCTACTGGGACATGGTCCGCAAGGCCGTCGCCGCCTGAGGCGCCTTGCCTTCTGCCGGGAAATGCTTCGGGCCCCGCGAATTGGTGCGTCACCGGTTCGGGGCCCGATGAAGGGCTGGCAATGGCCCCGTCGCCACCGCTCAGTGCGCGGGGCGGATGAAGGTCCCGTTTCTGAGGTCGGCCATCGCCTGCCGCAGTTCCTCCTGCGTGTTCATCACGATCGGCCCGTGCCAAGCCACCGGCTCCTCTATCGGCGCGCCGGAGATGAGGAGGAAGCGGATACCTTCCTCGCCCGCCTGGACGGTTACTTCCTCACCGGTGCCGAAGCGAATGAGCGTCCGGTTGCCCGAGAGGTCGCGGATGTTCACCTCGCGCCCCATGACTTCCTTTTCGAGGAGCACGCCCTCGGGCCGCGACGCAGCGGCAAAACGCCCCGCGCCCTCGAAGACATACGCGAAGGCGCGGCGGTAGGTGTCGACCCGGAAGGTCTTGCGCCGCCCCGCGGGGACGAAGATGTCGAGGTACTGCGGATCTGCGGCGATGCCGTCAACCGGGCCGGTCTTGCCCCAGAAGGAGCCGACCACGACGCGGACGATGGTTCCGTCGTCGTCGATGACCTCGGGGATCTCGGCCGAGTTCACGTCCTGATAGCGCGGCGCCGTCATCTTCAGCCGCGAGGGCAGGTTGGCCCAGAGCTGGAAGCCGTGCATCTGGCCCCTGGCGTTGCCCTGCGGCATCTCCTGGTGGAGGATGCCGGAGCCCGCGGTCATCCACTGGACGTCGCCCGAGCCGAGCCGGCCGCGGTTGCCGAGCGAGTCGCCATGTTCGACCGTGCCGGCGAGCACGTAGGTGATCGTCTCGATCCCCCGGTGCGGGTGCCAGGGAAAGCCGCGCAGGTAATCCTCGGGCCGCTCGTTGCGGAAATCGTCGAAGAGAAGGAAGGGGTCAAGTTCCTTCGGGTCGCGGAAGCCGAAGGCGCGGTGCAGCTTGACGCCGGCGCCCTCCATGGTCGGGAGGGCTTGGCGGGCATCGATGACCGGGCGGATGGACATGTGGCTTCTCCTGTTCGCGGAGGGGATCATGCCAGGCGATATAGGATGTGGACGTGCCCGCCGCAGCCCGTGCGGTGCCGGCGCTGCGGCACAGGTCCTGTGCTTCCGGTGCGTGACGGACCGGCAACGCTCCGCGCGCCCGCGGGGGGGGGAATATGCGAAGCCCGGGCGCGGGGGCGCCCGGGCATGCTGTCCCGCCACGAGGTTGTCGGGTCAGGTGTTGTCGGGGTCGATGGTGATGTCGCCCGTGTTGTCGTCGCTGACGTTGTCCGACATGTCGACATCGCTGTCGTAGATGCAGGCGGGAAGCGTCGACCCGTCATTGAGGTCGTACTTCACGCAGGAGGTGAAGCGCGGCCGGGTGGTAATGAAGGTCGTGTACCACTGCGCCTTGAGCCCGATGTTGAAGATCGGCTCGTAGGCCATGTTGGTCTCGACGAGGATGACCGAGTCGCCCGCGGGCATCACCGGGATCCGGTCGGCGTCATTCTGGATCGTCGTGTCGGTCTGGCCGCCCACGGGGCCTGTCGCATAGGACCAGGCGATCTCGTACCGGTTGTCGACATCGTCCCAGATCACGCTCGACACCCGGACCCAGGTCGGCTTGCGCGAGAAGGTGAGGTAGTCGAAGAGCGTATTGAGCCCGTCGATGTAGTTGCTGTCCACCGCATCGTCGGGCTGCACGCGCGAGACCATGTCGGCGATCGTGTAGGCGGCCTTCAGGTTGATGTTCTTCTGGCGATAGGCGTCGAAGAACTGGAACGAGGCGACATACCACCAGATCAGCCAGGTCGAGGCGATGATCCCCTCGACCGGCATCGAGCCGCGGGTCTCGCGGGCGAAGGAGGCGGTGCGCAGGCGCAGGCGCGACAGTATGGACATCTCAGCCCCCCACATCGGGTTCGTTGACGAAGGCCGTGGCGGCGACCAGCGCATAGGCGCCGGTATTGTCCCGCGGCAACTGGAAGCCGAGTCCCGAGGTCGGGAAGATCGGGTCGAACTTGGTGCAGGCGCGGATCAGCATCATGTTGTCGCCGACGCCCGTGTCGAAGGTGGTCACCGGCTTGATCGGCTCGGCCCGGTCCACGCAGATCGGGCCGGAGGCGAGCGGTTCCCAGGTCTCGGTGCTGACCGGGCGCAGTTCGATCAGCAGCACGTTCATGCAGTCGGGAATAACGCCCGCGCGGTTGCAGACAGTCCGCTTGAAGTCTTCGTGCGTCGGGTTCAACCAGTTGCCGAGCCGGAGATCGCGGACCGACATGTCGAGCGCGCGTTCGAGCATGACATGGCGCAGCATGAGTGTCCCCATCTCGAGCGAGGACATCACCAGGAGCATGAAGAAAGGCAGGAAGATGATGAACGGGATCGTCGCCGTTCCGTCCTCTTCCCGCGCCAGGCGGGCGCAGCGGGCCCGCAGTCTGTTCATGAGCCAGGCCATGTCAGTGCGTCAGCCTCAGCTTGTTGATGGAGTTCACGATGCCCGCGAACGCGTCGTTGATGTCGAGGCCCTCCACCGCGTAGTAGCCGGCGTTCTGGCACGATTCGAGCAGGTTCTGGCCCTGTGTCGGCGCTTCGAAGGCGATGGTGTAGATGCGGATGCCGTTGGCCTTGGCCGCGTCGCAGACGTCACGTGTCATACCGTCCTTGGCGCTGGCGATGTAGGTGTTGGCCTTCGGGTTCGTGACCGAGGCGGGGCGCCACTGGTTTCGGGTCGAGCTGCTGCCATAGGCGCGGTAGATCAGCTCGTCGGAGAACCAGTAGATCGACATGTCGCCCCAGACCTGCTGCCAGGTCATCGGCACCGACGACGGCGATCCGGTCCAGCCGGTATCGCCCGACTTGTCACCCCAGGGTTCCGTCCGCCAGGCGTTCAGGGCGAAGATGTAGTACTTGTTCTTCGAAGCGTCCCAGAGCGAATACTGATTTCGCGACCAGTCGTCGGAGGACGAGCCGTTCGTCCGGTAATAGGGGTTGCGCACCAAAAGGCTCTGGCCTTCGTCGTAATAGGGGGTCGACGTGGTATTGTTGCGCAGCCGGTATTCGGTCGTGTTGGCGCCGTCGGTCATCAGCACGATGATCTTCAGCGCCTCGGTGTCGTCGAAGGCATAGGGCCGTTCGGAAAAGGCGCCGGGCAGATCGCCGTCAGCGATCATCCCGTCCACGACCGGCTGCATCGACGGGTCGAGCAGCGCCGAGCCCCATTTCATGCCGATGTCGATCGAGGTGTTTCCCTCTGCCGTCAGGTTGTCGATGAAGGTTTTCAACTGGTCGCGGTCGCCCGAGAAGGGCAGGATGTGCCGCTCCGCTTCCACCGGGCAATTCGGCAGCGCGCTGCTGTTTCCGGTCACCGGCGTGGTCTTGTTGAACGGGTCGAAGTGGCCGTTGCGCTGATAGACGCGCGCGCCGCCGATCGAGACGGCCGTCGTGTCGAAATCGCCCTTCGAAACGTCGAACTCGATGCAGGTCGAGTTCGTGTGCTCGTTGGTGATGTTGAAGTAGCTCGCGAGGTCGTCGCTGATCGAGACCTGCGTGGCGTAGGGAATGATCGAGATCGAGACCTTGTCTTCCTCGGCGGAGTCGAAGATCTGGTCGACGAAGCTTTTCGCGGCGGGCTTCAGGTTCGTCAGCCGGCTGTTGGAGTTCATCGAGCCCGAGACGTCAAGGATGAGCGAGATCTCGATCTGGCCCACGCTTTCCTCGGCGGTCGAGGAAGCGGGTGTAGACAGCGTCTTGACGCCGACGAGCGCCATGAACCAGGTCGGCATTTCCTCGGAGACCGAGATTTCCACCTTGCGGTAGTCGGTGAGCGTGCCCTCGGTGACGATTATATCGTCATCGGCCGGCGGTTTCAGCCCGGCCTTCAGGAAGTAATCCTTCACCACTTCCTTCGGATCGAGCGATTGCTGGAGGTCGGCAGCGGCCAGCGAGGCGCGGTCGATGGTATTCTGCAGCGTCGTGCGGCGCTCCTCGAAGCGCATCAGGTCGAGCGCCACCCCGGCGAGCAGCAGCATCATCACGAAGGCGAAGAGCCCGAATATGATCAGCGAGCCGTCCTCTTCGCGCCGGAAACGGCGAAGGGCATCAGTGGCCCGCCCTGCGGCGGCTGGCGCGGCCTTGGCCACGGAAACGGACTTTGGGGCAATCATCATCTTCGTTCAACCTCTCCCCAGGACGGCACCCGGAACGCAATCCCGGAATGCACCGCGCACGGCACTCGTTGTCGTTACGAGTTAGGGCAAAAGTTCGGTCGCAGATGAGGCGAAATTGCGGCAGAGGTGTCTGCCTGCCCACCATTGGTCGCGGTTGCGCGTCTTTCCGCCCAAGGTCCGCAGATCGTTGCGAGAGCCCGGACAATCGACCGCGGATGATTCTCGCTCTGCCACGGGCCGGGCCGGGTGGCTGCCGGTTCGCTTGCCTTTCCGGCGGGCGCTGCTTACCAAGTGGGCAGAACGCGCGCGGACCTTGGCCGAGGTGACGGCGCGCCCCCGGCCCGCGCCGGGAATGCCAGCCAGGGAGGTAAGCATGGCCGCCAACGGGGAACCGAGTTTCCGTCAGTCCGTCGATCTCATGTTCAACCGCGCGGTCGCGGTGATGGACCTTTCGCCGGGCCTGGAGGAGAAGATCCGGGTCTGCAACTCCACCTACACGGTTCGGTTCGGCGTGCGCCTGCGGGGCGGCATCCATACCTTCACCGGCTACAGGTCGGTCCATTCCGAGCACATGGAACCGGTGAAGGGCGGTATCCGCTATGCCATGAGCGTGAACCAGGACGAGGTGGAGGCGCTCGCCGCGCTGATGACCTACAAGTGCGCCCTGGTCGAGACCCCCTTCGGCGGATCGAAGGGGGGCTTGCGGATCGACCCCCGCGAATGGGACGAGTTCGAACTGGAGATGATCACCCGGCGCTTTGCCTACGAGCTGATCAAACGCGATCTCATCAGCCCCGCGCAGAACGTGCCCGCACCCGACATGGGCACAGGCGAGCGCGAGATGGCCTGGATTGTCGACCAGTACCAGCGGATGAACACCACCGACATCAACGGCGCCGCCTGCGTGACCGGCAAGCCGATCAATTCCGGCGGCATCGCCGGCAGGGTGGAGGCGACCGGGCGCGGCGTGCAGTTCGCGCTGCGCGAGTTCTTCCGCCACCCGCACGACATGGCGCGGGCCGGGCTCAAGGGCACGATCGACGGCAAGCGGGTGATCGTGCAGGGCCTCGGCAACGTCGGCTATCACGCGGCGGAGTTCCTCTCGACCGAGGACGGGGCGCGGATCGTCGGCATCATCGAGCGCGACGGTGCGCTGCACAATCCCAACGGGATGAACGTGCAGGCCGTGCGCGACTGGCTGATCCGTCATGGCGGGGTGAAGGGTTGTCCCGAGGGCACCTATGTCGCCGACGGCGCGCTGCTTCTCGAGGAGGACTGCGACATCCTCGTCCCGGCGGCGATGGAGGGCGTGATCCACCTCGGCAACGCGGCAAGGATCAAGGCGCCGCTCATCATCGAGGCCGCGAACGGGCCGATCACTGCCGGCGCGGACGACATCCTCAGGACCCGCGGCGCGGTGATCATCCCGGACCTTTTCGCCAATGCCGGCGGTGTCACCGTCTCCTATTTCGAGTGGGTGAAGAACCTCAGCCACATCCGCTTCGGCCGGATGGAGCGCCGGCAGGAGGAGGCGCGCCACCAGCTTCTTGTGGACGAACTCGAACGGCTTTCTTCCGACAAGGGCCTCGGCTGGACGCTCTCTCCCGACTTCAAGAGCCGCTATCTTCGCGGCGCGGACGAACTGGAACTCGTCCGCTCGGGTCTCGACGACACGATGCGGGGCGCCTACCAGTCGATCAGCCAGATATGGAACGGCCGGCAGGATGTCACCGACCTCCGGATGGCGGCCTATATCGTGGCCATCGACCGGGTGGCGAAGAGCTACCGCTCGAAAGGGCTCTGAGGCCGCGGGTGCCAGGGTGACCGAGGGGTCACCTCGGCGAGGCCGGCGCGGTGGCGGTCCTTCGCCGCCGCAGCCATCCTGGGACCGAACGGAGGAGAAGTTCATGACGGCCATCGACGATCTGCCGCTGACCAACCTCGGCGTGGCCTTGGACGCGGACGGTATCGCGACCGTCACGCTGAACCGCGCCGACAAGCGCAACGCGCTGAATGCGGTGACCGTGGAGGAACTGATCGCACTTTTTTCGGCGATTCCCCGGGCGGGTGTGCGCGCCGTCGTCCTGCGCGCCGCGGGCGATCACTTCTGCGCCGGGCTGGACCTTGTCGAGCATCTCAACGCCGATCGCACGCCGGCCGAATTCATGCAGCTCTGCCTGCGCTGGCACGAGGCTTTCAACAAGATGGAGTATTCCGGAGTGCCGATCATCGCCGCGCTGAAAGGCGCGGTCGTGGGCGGCGGGCTGGAGCTTGCCTCGGCCGTCCACATCCGGGTGGCGGACGCCAGCACCTACTTCGCGCTGCCGGAAGGCCAGAGGGGTCTTTTCACCGGCGGTGGCGCCACGATCCGGGTCGCGGACCTCGTCGGCAAGGCGCGGATGATCGACATGATGCTGACGGGTCGCATCTACAAGGGCGCGGAGGCGGTCTCGGTCGGCCTCTGCCAGTATCTCGTGGAGGACAGCGAGGCCAGGGCCATGGAGATCGCCCGCGCGGTCGCGGCCAACACGCCGCTCGCCAACTTCGCCGTCTGTTCGGCCATCAGCCACATGCAGAACATGTCGGCGCTGGATGCGGCCTATGCCGAGTCCATGGTGGCGGGCATCGTCAACACCCAGACCGAGGCGCGGGGACGGCTGGCCGCCTTCGCCGACAAGACCGGGGCTCGGGTGCGGCCGGACTGACGCTTTCGCCTTGCAGTGACAGGCGCTTTCCGCCTTTCCTGTGCCGGGAAGGAACGGGCAGATGAACCCCTTGCGCGGCATTCTCCTGAAACTCGCCTCGGTGGCGGTGTTCATGGCCATGGCGAGCCTGATCAAGGCCGCCTCCGACGCGGTGCCGCCGGGCCAGGCGGTGTTCTTCCGCTCGGCCTTCGCGGTGCCGGTGATCCTTGTCTGGCTGATCGCGTCCCGCGGCCTCCGGGCGGGGCTGGTCACCACAAACCCCTTGGGCCATTTCTGGCGCGGGTTGATGGGGACGGCGGCGATGGGGTTCGGCTTCGCCGGCCTCGGCCTCCTGCCGCTGCCCGAGGTGACGGCGATCGGCTATGCCGCGCCGCTCCTCACCGTCGTCTTCGCGGCGATGTTCCTCGGCGAGACGGTGCGCGCCTTCCGCATCTTCTCGGTCGCGCTCGGCCTTGCCGGCGTGCTCATCGTTCTCTCGCCGAGGCTGACCGCGCTCCGGGCGGGCCAGATCGGCGCCGAGGAGGCGCTGGGCGCCATCGTGGTCCTCGTCGGCGCCGTCTTCTCTGCGCTCGCGCAGGTCTTCGTGCGCAAGCTCGTGACCGAGGAGAAGACCTCGGCCATCGTCTTCTATTTCTCGGTCAACTCGGCACTCCTGTCGCTCGTGACGCTGCCCTTCGGCTGGGCCATGCCGGATGCGGAGGCGGCGGCAATGCTGGTGACGGCCGGGCTGCTCGGCGGCATCGGTCAGGTGCTGCTGACCTCCTCCTACCGTCACGCGGATGCCTCCGTCATCGCGCCCTTCGAGTATGCCTCCATGCTCATGGCGCTCGGCGTCGGCTACTTCGTCTTCGGCGAGGCGCCGGGGCTCGCGGTGCTCGGCGGCGCGGCGCTCGTCGTCGTCGCGGGCATACTGATCATCTGGCGCGAGGGGCGCCTCGGGCTGGAGCGCAACCGCCAGCGCAAGTCGATGACCCCCCAGGGTTGATCGCGGCTCGCCCCTCCGGCAGTCTGCGGCGCAGCCAGTCGTCGCGGGAGCAGGCCGAATGAAATCGCTAATTGCTGCCCTTGTCCTTGGCGCCGCCGTTGCGGCAGGGTCCGCCGAGGCCGCCGGCTGCGGCCGTCCGGCCGGCAACGCGGCCGAGGTCGAGGCGCTCGCCGCCGCGATCAACCGCTTCCGTGGCGAACAGGGTCTGCGTCCGCTCGCCATCGCGCCGCAGCTGACGCGGGCGGCGGGCGACCACGCCTGCGCCATGGTCGCGCGAAACGAGTTCAGCCACAGCCTCGGCGGCAGCGCCAAGACGCGGATGCGAAAGGCCGGCTGCAGCGCGCGGCTTGTCGGGGAAAACATCGCGATGGGCTACGGCCAGGGTGTGCAGGTGTTCCGCCAATGGCTCGAGTCACCCGGGCACCGCAAGATCATGGCGCTGAAGGGCGTCGCGGTCATGGGCATCGGCGTCGCGGCGCCCGAGCCGGGGCAGGGGGGCGGCCCGCGCTGGGTGTTGCAGGTCGCGGCACCCTGCCGGTGAGCGGCCTCAGCCGTCGGTGTCGAGCCAGATCGTCACCGGCCCCTGGTTCACGAGCGCCACGTCCATGTCCGCGCCGAATTCGCCATTCTCCACGCGAATGCCCTCCGACCGGAGGCGGTCGGAGAAATGCCGGTAGAGCCGCTCGCCCTCGGCCGGCGGCGCGGCAGTGGAAAAGCCCGGACGGTTGCCGCGCGAGGTGTCTGCGGCGAGCGTGAACTGGCTGACCACGAGCGCAGCGCCGCCGGTATCGAGGAGCGCGCGGTTCATCTTGCCGTCCGCGTCGCGGAAGATTCTCAGCCGCGCGATCTTGCGGGCGAGCGCGTCTGCCGCGGCTTCGCCATCGCCCTGCATGGCGCATACGAGGATGAGGAGTCCCTCGCCGATCGCGCCGGTCTCGCGGCCCGCGACGGTCACCCGTGCCTCGCGCACCCTTTGGACCAGCGCGCGCATCAGGCCAGATCCCTTGCCCAGGGCGGGTTCGCGCCCGCGCGCGAAACGGTGACGGCCGCCGCCCGGGTGCCAAGCGAGAGGGCGGCGCGAAGCGCGTCCTCCGGGAGTGCGGCGATACCCGCCTTGGTCAGCACGCCGGCCGCGCGCAGCGCCGCGAGGACGCCCGCGTTGAAGGTATCGCCTGCGCCGACGGTGTCGGCCACCTCCACCCGCCGCGCCGGTACGAAGATGGAATGTGCCGCGGTGAAGGCGTGCGCCCCGGCTGCGCCCTCGGTCACGAAGACCGCTTTCGGCCCCTTCGCCAGCAACGCCTCGGCCCCGGCGGCAATCCCGTGGCCGCCGACCAGCCAGCGCAAATCCTCGTCCGAGAGCTTCACGATGTCGGAAAGTGCGATCATGCGGCCGATCCGGGCGCGGTAGGCTGCCTCGTCGGCGATGAACGAGGGCCGGATGTTCGGATCGAGCATCATCACGCGGCCCGACCCCGCCTCGCGCTCCATCAGCGCCTGATAGGTCGCGCCGCCCGGCTCCACCATCAGGCTGATGCCGCCGAAAAAGAGCGCCTCGACCGTTTCCGGCAGGGTGGGCAGATCGCCGGGCCGGATCATCCGGCCGGCCGTGTTCTCGTCGTAGAAGGCATAGCTCGCCTGCCCGTCCCTCAGCGTGACGAAGGCGAGCGTGGTGGGGCGGGCGGATCGGACGAGAAATGCGGTATCGACGCCCGAGGCCGCCAGCGCGGCCGTCAGCAACTGCCCGAAGAGGTCGGTCGAGACGCCGGAGAGAAAGCCCGAGGGCGCGCCGAGCCGGCCGAGCGCGATTGCGGTGTTGAAGACGGCGCCGCCGGGGTAGGGGGCGAAGGCGTCCTCGCCCCCCTCCGTCCTTCGGGGCAGCATGTCGATCAGCGCCTCGCCGCAGCTCAGGATCATCCCGCCCCTCCGTTAGCGTAAACGGCACCGCCATAGCCGAGCGGGGTCCGCCCCGCAACGGGCAAGCGCGCATTGATGCGCGTCAGGGACGACTCGGGCGGCCCACGGCATCTTCCCTGACATTCCCGCAACCTTATCGCAGGAGAATCTTCATGGTCGAGAAAACCCCCGCAAGCGCCTTCTGGCCGTCGTTCTACGAACCCTTCCGCCACTTCGGCGCGCGCCTGTCCGAATGGCTGGCACCGGCCTCCGAGGCCTCCTCCGACGACAAGACCTACCGGATCGCCATCGAACTCCCCGGCGTGGAGGAGAAGGACATCGAGGTAACCGTCAACGAGGGCATGGTGACGGTGAAGGGCGAGAAGAAGGAGAGCCGCGAAGAGAAGGGCGACACCTGGTATTTCAGCGAGCGCCAGTTCGGCAGCTTCAGCCGGTCGTTCCGTCTTCCGGCCGACGCCGACCAGGGCAAGGTCAGCGCCGACCTCAGGGACGGCGTGCTGACGCTGACGGTCGCCCGCGCCGCCCCCGAGGTGGCGACGTCGCGCAAGGTGCCGATCGGCAAGAGCTGACGGCGGCGCCGGTCAGTAAGAGGACCGGAGGTCGATCCAGCCCTGCTGGTCGGCGTATTGCAGGCCGAGAGCGATGGCGGCGGCCAGGAGTGCCCCGAGGATCACCGCGCCGGCGATCTTCCACGCCGACCACGGCCGCTCGCCCGCAACCGACCCGGTCTGTCCGTTGACGACGAAGCGAAAGCTTTGGCCCCGGTACCGGTAGGCGGCGGTCCAGACCGGCAGGAGGATGTGCTTGAAGGTCACCGCCGAGACCTGCGTCTGGATCTGGTGGATTTCCTGCCGGTCGCCGCCGATGTCGAAGCGCACGTCGCGCTCGATCATCCGGTCCATGTAGGCACGGGCCTCGGCCATGCCTTCCTCCAGCCCGACGGTGTAGCCCTCGGCGCGGAAGCCCGCCAGGAATTCGGGCGCATAGGGCTGGAGCCGCGTCAGGTCCCAGGGCTGGAGCGCCTGGGTGTGACCCTCGGGGAGGGACCGCGCGGCGAGGACGAGCACATCGTCGAAGAACCGCGCGACACGGCCCGAGACCGGGGTCCAGCGGACCCGCGCGACCTGCCGGTCCTGCCAATGCACCCGGCCCTGGGCGTCGCGGACCTGCACGCGCTGGGTCTCGTAATAGACGATGCCGCGCCGTCCGGCGTAGCTTGACCGCGTGTCGGCGTCGAAGGTCCAGTAGGGGACATATATCCCGCCGAGCGCGCGGCCCTTGCGGGCATAGTCCCGGAGCCCCGAGGGCGCGAACCAGAGCGAGCCGAGCCAGTCCGTCATCGCGCGGCGCGCTTCGGTCTCGGTCAGCACGAAGGGGGCGACGCCCTTCGGCTTGATGTGCCGGCTCTCCCCGGTGTCGGCGACGACCGGGGTGGCACAGAACGGGCATTCGGTGGAATGCACCGCGGGGTCGAACTGCACCTCGGCCCCGCAGTTGGGGCATTTCGAGTAGCGTGCCTCCTCGACCTCGGTGTCGGGCAACGCCGCCTCGACGCCGGCGCGGAAGTCGGTCTCGGGAATCGGCTGATGGCCGCGCGACCCCTCGGCCATCGCTTCGCTGTGCCCGCAGTGGTCGCAGACGAGCCGCCCCTCACCCGGCGCGAAGCGCAGGTCGGCCCCGCAGCGGGGGCAGGGAAAGCGGTGCTCCTCGGCCGGCGTCATGGTTGCAGGACTCAGCCACCCGAAGGCGGAACAGGCGGCGGCGGGGGCGGCATGACGGTGAAGAGCTGGGCGAGCTCGGCGATCTCGCCCGCCGGTTTCCAGCCGTCCTGGCCGGGGGCCCAGACGAGCGTTTCGCGGGTGAGACTTCCGTCATGGACGAGCCGGCCGAGATGGCCGCGGCCATAGGGCCCCTCTACGGCGCCCGAGCGCGCTAGGTGCCAGACCTTCTCGACCGGAGGCGGGGGCGGCGGTACCTGCGCGGCGGGCGCAGCGGGCGCGGCGCCCCACGGTCCCAACTGCTGTCCCATCGCCATGCCGATCCCGGCGCCGACGCCCGCGCCCATGACCGATCCGGCCGACCCGTCGCCGCGCCCGAGCGCCTCTGCCGCGGAATACTGCATGAAGCGGCCGAGGTCGCCCACGATCCCCATCGAGGTGCGCTTGTCGAGCGCCGCCTCGACGGCTTCGGGCAGGCTGATGTTCTCCACGTAGAACTCCGGGATCTCGAGCCCGTAGGCCGCGACGGCGGGCGCGATGGCGCGCGCGACGATCTTGCCGAGATCGCCAGTGTTCGCCGCCATGTCGAGCACCGGGATTCCCGATGACGCGATGACGCGGCTGAATTCCTGCACGATGATGTTGCGGATCTGGAAGCTGATCTCGCTGGCGGTGAATTCTCCATCCGTTCCAACGATCTGCGAGAGGAACTTCGCAGGCTCGGACACCCGCATCACGTAGGTCCCGTAGGCCCTGAGCCGGACCGGCCCGAATTCCGGATCGCGGGCGATGATCGGGTTCTTCGTGCCCCACTTCTGGTCGGTGAAGCGGGTGGTATTTACGAAGTAGATCTCGGACTTGAAGGGCGAGCGGAAGCCGTGGTCCCAGTGCTGCAACGTCGTCAGCACCGGCATGTTGTTGGTCTCCAGCATGTAGAGACCGGGGGTGAAGACATCGGCGATCTGGCCTTCGTGGACGAAGACCGCCGCCTGCCCCTCGCGTACCGTCAGCTTGGCGCCATACTTGATCGCGTGGCCCTCACGCTCGAACCGCCAGACCATCGTGTCGCGCGTGTCATCGACCCAGTGGATGACGTCGATGAATTCGCCGGTGAGAAAGTCGAGAATACCCATGGTCACCTCCTGATCCTAGCTTTCGCCCGGGACAAGTTCGGCTGCCATCGCTTCCACGATGGGCCGCGCCTCGGCCAGGGTCATCCCCGGCTTCAGCCGGGGGTCGTAGAGCATCTTCAGCATCAGCTCGTCCTGCCGCGTCAGCAGGGCGAATTCCTCATTGTCGTTGAAGATCGAGGGCCGGGCGCGGGGCCAGTCGTTCACAAGGCCGAGGCTCTGGGCCAGCTCCTCGTGGATGCAGGCGAGGCGGAGCCGCTCCGGCAATTCGCCCCGAATGACTGTCAGCGCCCGGGAATAGATCGCGCTCCTGCCCGCGGTGAACGCGAAGACCGTGCAATAGGTATCGGCCGGCATCTCGACGACGGAGCGGACGGCGGCCTCGCCGGTCGCAGGCGCAAGCGCGGCGATCCGCGTCGCCGCAGCCGAGCGCTCGTCGCTGTTGAGGAAGAGGACGGTATGGTTCGCCCGCCAGCCCGTCATCCGCATGGGCAGTCCGGTCAGTGCGGAAAGCCGTGAGACGTAGCCCGCAACGACCGCACGGTCCGCCGCGCGCTGGGCTGCCGGAACGGAGGCGCCGAACTCGACGGCGACGCGCACCGGTTCCTCCCAACGGTGCAGACGGTTTTCCGAGGACGCCGCAACGAGCCGCCCGCCGCGTTCGGCAAATTCGTCGTAGAAGGCGATGCGGATGAAGTTCTCCGCAAGATCGCGGGCGCCAAAGGGTGTGTCGGCGCCGCCGCCGTCGGTGCGCAGGAGGTCCTGTGCGAGGTAGTTCGCCTCGACCCGGGCATAGTAGGCCCGGGCCGCCTCGGTCGCCCCGCGGGGCGCGGCGCCGGCGGGGTCCCGCGGGGCCACCGCGCGCGGCGGGGCCCGCGCGGCAGGGCCAAGGGCCACCGGTTCGCACCCGGCGAGGACCGCGAGAAGGAGGGGGGGCAACAGGAACCGCAAGGCGGGGTGCATGATCTCAGACGCTGGTCCCGAGGGTGGTGCCGGTGCCGGTCGTCCGCGCCTTCGCGGCGGCGAGCGTCTCGCGCAGGTCGGCCTCCATCTTCTTCAGTTCCGCCTCGGCCGCCGCGCGCTTGCGCTTGCCCTCGTCGGCGATGCGCAAGGAATCCTCGATGGTGCCGATGAGTTCCGCATTGGCGGTCTTGACCGCCTCGATGTCGAACACGCCCCGCTCCATCTCGGTCCGAACGATTTCATTGGCTTGCCGGAGGTTCTTCGCGTTCGCGGTGAGAAGCTCGTTGGTAAGGTCATTGGCCTCGCGCACGGCCGAGGCCGCCTCGGACGACCGCTGGATGGTGACTGCCTGCGCAAGCTGGGTTTCCCAGAGCGGCACGGTGTTGACGAGGGTGGAGTTGATCTTCGTCACCAGGCTCTTGTCGTTTTCCTGCACCAGCCGGATCGAGGGCAGCGACTGCATTGTGACCTGTCGCGTCAGCTTCAGGTCGTGCACGCGCCGTTCGAGGTCATCGCGCGCGGAACGGAGGTCGCGCAGCTCCTGTGCCGCCATCACCTTGCCCTCCTCCGGCGCGGCGTCAACTGCCGCGGCCTTTGCCGGTATGTCGGTCGCATCCAGTTCCGCCAGTTTCGCCTCGCCTGCCGCGATGTAGAGGGCAAGTTCGTCGTAGAAGTTCAGCGTCTTGTCATAAAGCACGTCCAGGGACTTGATGTCCTTGAGCAATTTGTGTTCGTGGCCGAGAAGGTCGCCGGTAATCTTGTCGATCTGGCCCTGGACCTGTTCGAACCGTGCGAGGAAATTCGCGAAGGGCGCGGTGCGGCCCAGAAGCCGTTCCCACCATGACAGTTTGCGCCGCACGTCAAGCTCCGAGACCGAGAAGCCGCGGATCGTGGTGACGATCTCGCGCAACGAGTCACCCGCCGGGCCCACGTCCTTGTTGCGCACGTCGGCCAGCATCGCCTGGCTGATCTGCTGCAACTCTCCCTGCGCGGCCGAGCCGAAGTTCACGATCGAGCCGGTGTCGGTCATGTCGAGTTCGGCGATGCGCCTGCGGATCGCCTCGGCCAGGGGCGCGGGCGCCTTCTCGAGCGGTATCACCTCGGCCGCGGGTTCCGGAAGCACGACGGCGGTCACTTCCTCGACGGCGGCCAGGGCGCGGGCGGCATCTTCACGGACGCTGGACATGGTCACTCTCCACTGTGGCTGGGGCTGGGTCCGCCAGACGCACACCCTCGCGCTTCAGGCGGTCGCGCAGGACCGAGATCTCGATGTCGAGGTCGGTCCGGTTGTCTTCCAGAAGCGCGGTGGTGCGGCGGGCGAAGGTCGTTTCGAGGTCGTCGAGCAAAGCCTCGTAGTCGGCGCGCGCGGCGGGGGCGTGCGACCGCGCCCAGAGGTCGGCGAACTTGATCGTCGCGTCGCGCGCGCCCATCAGATAGACGCCGAGCCAGCGGCGCGCCGCCGTCAGGTCGCGGGGGTCTTCCTCCACCGTGCGGAAGAGCGCGCGGGCAGTGACGGCGAAGCGTTCGACGCGGGCGAGGATCGCCCGGTCGCGGGTGCGTTCGGCGGCCGTGCGCATTTCGGCGAGGTGGCCCTCGCCCTCCGCGACGATGCGCGCCACGCGGTCCTGCTGGAACGGGTCGAGTCCCGCCATGCCCTTGTCGCGCAAGGGGTCGGCGCCGAAAGCGAAATGGTGCAGCGCCGCGCCGATGCCGCAGAGAAGGAGAGGGCCGACCAGGTCGGGCCCGCCCCAGGCGCCGAGGAAGAGGCCAAGGCCGGTCAGGGCCGAGCCCGCGATCTTGCGCGGGAAGGCGGGGCGGCGGGCCGAGCGGCGGGCGGCATAGGTCTCGGCCGCGCGAACGCCCTCGCGCGTGAGCCACGCCGCCCCGACAAGCAGGCCGAAGGCCGCGAGATAGCGGGCAAGACCGGCCGGGTCCTGGAAAAAGGCCTTGAGCGCGAAGGGGACGGCGACCGCGAAAAGCCAAGCCGTCCGACGCTCCGCCCGGCTTGGCGGCGCCTCGTGCGGGGGAGGGGATGCGTCGGTGCCCTGCGGCGTGGGGCTGAACCTGCCGCCGAACCGTTCGGCCATCATGCGCCTCCGATCCTCATGCCCCACCCGTCAGCGCGACATAAAGCGTCAGCGCCAGAAGGAGGTTGAAGGCAAGACGCTGCAACCCGGATTCCGTCATCCGCTACCCCCGACCATACACGAAACAGACTGGCACGGCGCAACGGGAATGTCCAAGGGCCGAAAACGGTTCCCTGACGTCGCGGCGGCAGCACGCCGCAGGGGGCAGATGGCGTCAGCCCCGTCCGCGCGGCTTCGGTCCGGGTTTCGGTCCCGGCTTTCCGCCGGGCTTGCGGCCCGGGGCCGGACCCGGCTTGCCGCCGCGCCGGTCGTCGCCGCCACGAGGGCCGCGCGGCGCCTCGGCTCGTGGCGGCCGGGCCGGACCTCCGGCAGCGCCGCGCGGCTTGAAGGGCTTGCCGCCTTCGCGCTTCCCACCCTCGCGGTTACCGCCCTCGCGACGGTCCGGGCCGCCGGTCGCAGCCTCGCCCCGGTCGGGGCGCGGCGGCCGCGACCGGAACGCCCGGTCGCCATCGGCTGCCTTCGCGAACGACTTCCGCGGCGGCCTCGCCTCGTCACCCTCGCGGGGCGGACGCGGCTTGTGGGGGCGGTCGCCGGCGGCCTTCCGCGGCGGCCTCGCCTCGTCACCCTCGCGCGGCGGACGTGGCTTGTGGGGGCGGTCGCCGGCGGCCTTCCGCGGCGGCCTCGCCTCGTCACCCTCGCGCGGCGGACGTGGCTTGTGGGGGCGGTCGCCGGCAGCCTTCCGCGGAGGCCTTGACTCGTCGCCCTCGCGCGGCGGACGTGGCTTGTAGGGGCGGTCGCCGGCGGCCTTCCGCGGCGGCCTTTTCTCATCGCCTTCGGCGCGCGGGGCGCGCGCGCGGAAGGGCCGCTCGCCCGTCTCCTCGCCCATCAGGGGGCGCGGCTTGCGCGGCGCGCCGCTGCGCGGCGGCCGGTCGCCCGTGTCGGCACCTGGGCGGCGCGACCGGTTTCCACCGTGGCCCTCGGGCCGGTCCTCGCGCAGCGGCCGGGGCTTGAAGACGCGGTCCCCGACGCCGGGCTTGCCGCCGCGCTTCGGATCCTTCGCGGCTCCGGCGCGGGGCTTGCGCTGGGGGGGCTTTTCCTCGCCGCCCGCGCCGAGCTGGTCGCGCAGGACGCGGGCCTTCACCTCGACCACGTCGCCGGGCTTCATGGTGTTCAGGCGGAAGGGACCGTAGCTGACCCGGATCAGCCGGTTCACCGTCAGTCCGACCTCGGCCATGGCCCGGCGCACCTCGCGGTTCTTCCCCTCTCGGATGCCGACGGTCAGCCAGGCATTCGCGCCCTGCTGCTTGTCGAGCGTCACCTCCATAGGCTGGAGGTCCTCGCCGTCGATGGCGACGCCGCGGCGCAGGGGGTCGAAGGTCGCCTCGTTCGGGCGGCCGTTCACCCGCACACGGTATTTCCTGAGCCAGCCTGTCGACGGCAGTTCCAGCCGCCGCTTCAGCTCGCCGTCATTGGTCAGGAGCAGGAGGCCCTCGGAATTGAGGTCGAGCCGCCCGATGCTCATCACCCGCGGCATCCCTTCGGGCATGGTGTCGAAGACGGTCTGGCGGCCCTTTTCGTCCCTGGCCGAGGTCACGAGGCCGACGGGCTTGTAGTAAAGCCAGAGCCGCGCGGGCTGCGGTGCGTCGATCGGCTTGCCGTCGAGCGTGACCTTGTCGCCGGGCCGCACGTCAAGCGCGGGGCTCGTGACGACCGCGCCGTTCACGGCGACGCGCCCCGCGACGATCATCTTTTCCGCGTCCCGGCGCGAGGCGACGCCGGCACGGGCCATCACCTTGGCGATCCGTTCACCCGTTGCGGTCTCGTCGGTCATGATCGCGCCCCCCGGCTGGCTGAGGCGCATCCTCTAGCGCCATTCCGCGCGCGGGGGAAGCGCTTGCTTCGTGGCCGGCGGCACGGCAAGAGGGGGCATGGGACGGTTCACGAGCCATATGGCGGCGGCGCTCGCCGAAGCGCGCGCGGCGGGCGAGCGGGGCGAGGTGCCGGTGGGCGCCGTCGTCGCGGCGCCAGACGGCCGCATCGTCGCCGCCGCCGGGAACCGCACGCGGGAACTGGGCGATCCGACTGCCCACGCGGAGGTTCTGGCGCTCCGGGCCGCCTGCGCGGCTGCGGGATCGGAGCGGCTGCCGGGCCACGACCTTTATGTCACGCTTGAACCCTGCCCGATGTGCGCGGCCGCGATCTCCTTCGCCCGGATCGCCCGGCTCTACTACGGGGCCGAGGATCCGAAGTCCGGCGGTGTCGCCCACGGCGCGCGGGTCTTTGCCCACCGCCAGTGCCACCACGCGCCCGAGGTCTACGACGGCATCGGGGCGGCGGAGGCCGCGGCGCTGCTGACGGAGTTCTTCCGCGACCGCCGCGACTGAGCGTGCCGGCGCCCCACCTGCGACATTGTGTCAGGGGCGACACATACAATCGCTTCCGCCCGAGCGATACAATTCCGCGCTTTGTCTGCCCAAATGCTCGTGTATGTTCGCGCCAGTCCCAACACCCTCAGGAAAGGAGGCGCCGGATGTATGATCTTGATCTCGCGACGCTCCGTTCCGGTGCTGGCGCGTATTGCGGAAGGTCCGGCCTCGCCCGCTCGGTGCGAGCGGCGATGATCTGGACCGGCAACCGCAGCTGCTGAACCAGCACGTGCCGTTGGGACGATGATCCGGAACTGACCGGCCACGTCCTTTCATCAAAGCTATCCCGACGCCGGCGCTTCGTCCGGCTTGGGGCATTCCAGTCAACATCCATTGAGGAATCCGGGGTCTCTGGCCGCCGGATCGCGTGAAGAAAATGAACGCCCAAGTGAATCGTGATTTCGTGAGCCCCGCAGAGGCCGTTCAGGCCGTCGTGGCGGAATACGGACTGGTGCGGGTGGCGCTGGCACTGGCCGGGTTGATCGCACGCCCGGGCCGCCGAGCGCGCATCTGGGAAGGCGACATGCCCGACCGCATGCGCCGCGACATCGGCCTCCATCCGCTGCCGCCGGCGCGGAACTACTGGGAGCTGTGAGGCGCCTTGCGGCGCCTCAGAAGGTGATCGGGTCCAGCACCTCGGGCTCGATCACCTGCACTCCGGGAAGGCCTGCCTTCAGGTCGTCCGCGTTTTGTGCCAGCAGCGGGAAGGTGCGGTAGTGGCAGGGGATGACGGTCCTGAAGGCGAAGTACTTCCGCGCCGCCCAGGCCGCCATCCTCATGTCCATCGTGTAGTGTCCGCCGGCGCAGAGGATGCCGATGTCGGGGGCGAAGTATTCGCCCATCCAGCCCATGTCGGCCATCACTGTGGTGTCGCCGGTGACGTAGATCGTGTGGCCTTCGCCCGCGATCATGAAGCCCGACTCGTGCCCGGCATAGATCGGCCCGTCCTTGCCGCCGAGCGAGGAGGAATGGCAGGCGTTCACCATCGTAACCTTCGCGCCGGCCAGATCGACCGTGCCGCCCTTGTTCATTCCGATCCCCTCGATCGACTCCTTGCCTTCCCAGAACGAGATCAGGTCGTAGATGCCGACGACCGGCAGGCCGAGGTCCTTCGCGATCGCCACCGCGTCGCCGGCGTGGTCGCCGTGGCCATGCGTCACGAGGACATGGGTCGCGCCGCGGATCGCCTCGGCGCGGCGCGCCGCCGGGAACATCGGGTTGCCGGTGAGCCAGGGGTCGACAAGCAGCACCGCCCCCTCGATCTCGATGCGGAAGCCGGAATGGCCGAGCCAAGTGATCTTCATCGCGCGCTCCTTTCGCAGGGGGCCGGCGCCCTTGCGGGCAAGCCTTGTCACGGGTAAACCCTGCCCCGATCAAGGCCCCGATCCAAGAGAAGAGTGAAGCCCCATGTCGATCGACATCTCGACCGCGCGCAAGGTGGCGCATCTGGCGCGGATCGCCGTCAAGGAAGAGGACCTGCCGGCGCTGGCGGGCGAGCTTTCGGCCGTGCTGGCTTTCATGGAGCAATTGAACGAGGTCGATGTGGAGGGCGTGGAGCCGATGACGAGCGTCACGCCGATGCGGCTGAAGCGACGCGCCGACGTGGTCACGGACGGCAATATCCAGGCGCAGATCCTGTCGAACGCGCCCGATGCGCGGGAAGGGTTCTTCGCGGTGCCGAAGGTGGTCGAATGAGCGGGCTCAACGAACTGACCATTGCCGCCGCGCGGGATGCGCTGCGCAAGGGCGAAGTGACCTCGGCCGAACTGACCGAGGCCTGCCTTGCGGCGATCGAGGGAGCGGGCGCGCTCAATGCCTTCGTCCACAAGACGCCCGAGATTGCGCGGGAACGGGCGGCGGCGGCGGACCAGCGGCTGAAGGCGGGCGATGCGCCGCCGATGTGCGGCATCCCGGTCGGGATCAAGGACCTCTTCTGCACCAGGGGCGTGCCAAGCCAGGCCGCGTCGAATATCCTGAATGGCTTCCGGCCGGAGTATGAATCGACCGTCAGCCAGCAGCTCCAGGACGCCGGAGCGGTGATGCTCGGCAAGCTCAACATGGACGAGTTCGCCATGGGGAGCAGCAACGAGACGTCGTGCTACGGCAATGCCGTGAACCCCTGGCGGCGCGGCAATGATGCGGCGCCCCTCACCCCCGGCGGATCGTCGGGCGGTTCGGCGGCGGCGGTGGCGGCGGACCTCTGCCTTGGCGCGACCGGCACCGATACCGGCGGCTCGATCCGCCAGCCGGCGGCCTTCGTGGGCATTACCGGCATCAAGCCGACCTACGGCCGCTGCTCGCGCTGGGGGATCGTCGCCTTCGCCTCGTCGCTCGACCAGGCCGGGCCGATGACCAAGGACGTGCGCGATGCCGCGATCATGCTCTCGGCGATGTGCGGGCACGATCCGAAGGACAGCACCAGCGCCGACATCCCGGTGCCGGACTTCGAGGCAGCATTGACCGGCGACATCCGCGGCAAGAAGATCGGCATCCCGCGCGAGTACCGCATGGACGGCATGCCGGACGAGATCGAGAAGCTTTGGGCCGACGGCACCGCGATGATGCGGGACGCTGGCGCCGAGATCGTCGACATCTCGTTGCCGCACACGAAATACGCGCTGCCGGCTTACTATGTCGTGGCGCCGGCCGAGGCGTCCTCGAACCTCGCCCGCTATGACGGGGTGCGCTACGGTCACCGGGCGAAGCTGGCGCAGGGCGATGGCATCACCGAGATGTACGAGAAGACCCGCGCCGAAGGCTTTGGCCACGAGGTGCAGCGCCGGGTGATGATCGGAACCTATGTGCTCTCCGCCGGGTTCTACGATGCCTACTACAACCGCGCCCGCAAGGTTCGCGCGCTCATCAAGCGCGACTTCGAGACGGTCTTTGCCGACGGCATCGACGCGATCCTGACGCCCGCGACCCCGTCGGCCGCCTTCGGCCTGGGCGAGATGGCGAATGCCGATCCGATCGCAATGTATCTCAACGACGTCTTCACCGTGACGGTGAACCTCGCCGGTCTGCCGGGCATCGCGGTTCCCGCTGGGCTCGACCGGCAGGGCCTGCCGCTTGGCCTGCAACTGATCGGGCGGCCGTGGGAGGAGGGGGCATTGCTGAATCACGCCTATGTGCTGGAACGCGCGGCGGGCTTTGTTTCCAAGCCGGTGAAATGGTGGTAAGGGCCGCGCTCAGACCGGGACTTCAGGGGTTTTCGATGCGTCCGCTCGTCATTTCTGGACTTGCCGTCCTGCTTCTCGCCGGCTGCCAGCCGCCGGTCCCGGACAGCCGCGCGGCGGGTGTCGGGTTCGAGGACTATAGCTCCTACCAGCGGCGCCGCGTCGCCGAGGCGGAGGCCGCACGAGTCGCTGCCGCATCCGCCCCGGTGCAGACGGTGCAGGGCCCGGTGCAGAACCCAGCCGTGCCGTTTCCCGCGCCCGCCGGAGCCTACGCCGGTGCGGCTGCCCCGGCCGGGACCGGCGCACCCACGGCAGCCGAACTGGCGCAGGCCGGGATCGGCCCGGCCACAATCGCCGCGCCCATCGCTCCGCAGCAGCCCTCCGGTGCGCTGCCTGCGGGCGTGCCGCCGGCGAACGCGGCCGTCGCCGAGACGCCGGGCTATTATCCGCCCGCCGCGACCGCGGCTTCTCCGGACCATTCCGGCATCTCGGACGAGAACGATTTTACCGCCGTCTCGTCGCGCGAGTCGATCGAATCCGACAAGGCCCGCATTGCCCAGAACCGCGCGGCCTATCAGCAGGTCCAGCCAACCGAACTCCCGGAACGGAGTCCTGAGGCGGCGAAGGCGGTCGATCTCGTGCAATATGCGCTGAAGGCGCCGAACCGGCTCGGCGAGGCGGTCTATCCCCGCTCTCGCATCGCGCTTTCCAGCAGCGAGAAGGCCTGCGCCCGCTACCCCTCGCCTGAGGCTGCGCAGCAGGCGTTCCTGTCCTCCGGCGGGCCGAAGCGCGATCCCAAGAACCTCGACCCGGACGGCGACGGCTTCGCCTGCTACTGGGATCCGACGCCGTTCCAGCAGGCGAAGAACTGAGGTGACGCGGCCGCCTTCGCCGAACTTCGGTGAGCGGCGCGGCGGCGCGCGGCCCGATCTGGTGGTGATCCATTATACGGCCATGCCCGGTTGCGCCGAGGCGCGGGCGCGGCTCTGCGACCCGAACGCCGAGGTTTCGGCGCATTACCTCATCGCAGAGACCGGTGAGGTCGACGCGCTCGTGCCCGAGGAGGCGCGCGCCTGGCACGCCGGGGCGGGGGCCTGGGGGCGCGTGACGGACGTGAACTCCCGCTCCATCGGCATCGAGCTCCAGAACCCCGGCGACGCACCCTTTCCCGAACCGCAGATGGCAGCGCTCGAACGGCTGCTCGCCGCAACCATGGCGCGCTGGCAGATCCCGCCCGAGCGGGTGATCGGCCATTCCGACATGGCTCCGGATCGCAAGCGCGACCCGGGCCCGCGCTTCGACTGGCAGCGGCTCGCCCGGTCGGGCCTCGCGATCTGGCCGGGGCCGGCGGGCGACCCCACGGCGCCTCTTGCCGCCTCGCTCCGGGCGATCGGTTACCCCGAGGCGACCCCGGCCACGCTGCTCCACGCCTTCCGTCTGCGGTTCCGGCCCTGGGCGACGGGCCCGGAGGGGCCGGAGGACCGGGCTGCGGCCGATGACATCGCTCGGCGGTTCCCGGTTGACGACGGGCCATCGCGCGCCTAACTCATCGTTCGCGCGGAGGGCCGGATGGCCGCGTCCCGGATCACGTCCGGGGCGAGGAAAGTCCGGACTCCCTGAAGCGACGGTGCCGGGTAACGCCCGGCCGGGGAAACCCGAGGGAAAGCGCCACAGAGAAGAGACTACCCGTCTCAGGGCGGGAAAAGGTGAAACGGTGGGGTAAGAGCCCACCGCGGGCCTGGCAACAGGACCGGCAAGGCAAGCCCCACCGGGAGCAATGCCGAATAGGGGCCTCGCGCGGGGGCCGGTCCCGGATCTCGGTCCGGGAGACCGCCCGCAGGGACGCTTCGACCCGAGAGGCCCGGGTTGGCAGCTTGAGCGCGCCGGTAACGGCGGGCCGAGAGGAATGGTCATCCAGCCCCGGATCACGGTCCGGGGTGGACAGAATCCGGCTTACAGGCCCTCCGCGCATTTCCGCCCCTCGGTTCATCCGGTGCCCCGTCGGCGTCGAAACCGCGTGATTGTTACATCGGCCGCGTTATGATGGAGAAAGTCTGTCAGGGAGTTCCACCATGAGTTTCGTCAGAACGCTTGCCACGCTCGCCATCGGCTTCGCCGCGGCGCGGGGGTACACGAAATACAAGGACATGGGCGGGATGCCCGGCGTGAAGGATGCGATGAAGAAGGCCGGCGAGCCGGGCGGCGTCGTCGACCAGTGGGGCGAGCAGGCCGAGAAGATGGGCATTCCGGGCGGATCGAAGACCGTCCGGGAGATGTACGACCGCTTCGGCGGTGCAGCCGAGGCGACCGAGGCCGGGCTCGGCGGGCTCATCGCCTCGATGACGAGTGCTGCGGCCGCGGGCGGCAAGGTCGTGGGCGACATGATGGAGGCGGTCTCGGGTGCCACGCCCGCCTCGGCGATCAACGAGGCGAATGCCAAGCTGATGATCCGCGCAATGATCATGGCGGCCAAGTCCGACGGCGAGATCGACGCCGAGGAACGGGCGAAGATCATGGACCATCTCAGCGACGCGAGCGACGAGGAGATCGCCTTCGTCGAGGCCGCGCTCGACGCGCCGCTCGACGTGGCGGCGCTGGCGCAGGAAACCGGCGCGGCGATGCGGGAGCAGGTCTACTCGACCTCGCTCATGGCGATCACCGTCGATACGCCGGCCGAACAGGCATACCTCGCCCAGCTCGGCACCGCGCTCGGCCTCACGGCCGAGGTTCGGGCGAAGCTGCACGCCGCGATGGGCAAGCCCGCGCCGGGCGCCTGAGGGGCCGGGCCCGCCACGGGGCAGGGACACCCAGATTTCCCGCCGCGCGCCCCGGTTTTGCGGTTGACTCCGTGCGGGGGCTGAGTAAAAGGCGGGCTTCAAGGATTTCGCGGGCGGCCCGAGCCGCCCGGCCAGTGGAGAACGACGATGGCGAAGCCGACGACGATCAAGATCCGTCTGAACTCGACGGCGGGCACCGGGCACTTCTACGTGACCAAGAAGAACGCCCGCACCATGACCGAAAAGATGGTCGTGCGGAAGTACGACCCGGTGAAGCGCGAGCACGTCGAATACAAGGAAGGCAAGATCAAGTAGGATCGCCTGTCCCTGGCAGGGTTCGGGGCCGCGCGGTTCGCGCGGCCCTTTCGTTTTGCGAGGCGGTCATGGATTTCAGTGTCCGCCCCGCGGGGCGGGACGACATCGCCGGCATCGACGCGCTGCTGGCGCGCGCCTACCCGCGCCTGCTGAAGGCCGACTACCCGGCGTCCGTCCTCGTGACGGCGCTGCCGCTGATTTCCCGCGCGCAGCCGGCGCTTGTGACATCGGGCACCTACTACGTGGCCGAGGACAGGGCGGGCCGGTTGCTCGGCGGCGGCGGCTGGACGGCCGCGATCCCCGGCAGGTCCGGTCTGGTGGGGCCTGGCAGGGCGAACGTTCGCCACATGGTGACCGACGACCGCGCCGTCCGGCGGGGCATCGGAAGTGCCGTACTCGGCCGCGCCCTGGCCGAGGCGCGGGCGGCCGGCATGGCCTGGATGCACTGCCTCTCCACCCGGACCGCGGTGCCCTTCTACGAATCGATGGGATTCACGGCCTTGGGCACAGTGACGGTGCCGCTCGCCCCCGGCATCGACTTTCCCGCGGTGGAGATGCGGCGCGACCTCTGACCGGCGGGTGGGACACTTGACCTTCGCGGGGCGCGGGCGCCTTCTGTCCGCAGCATCGCAATGACCGGAGCCCAGCATGGAACGCCGCCACCGAGAGGAACACTACGTTGCCCGGGTCGGCTGGCTTCGCGCTGCGGTCCTCGGCGCGAATGACGGCATCGTCTCGACGGCCTCTCTGATCGTCGGCGTGGCGGCGGCGTCCGGCCGGGCGGAGGTGCTTCTGGCCGGGGCGGCGGGGCTTGCCGCCGGGGCGCTCTCGATGGCGGCGGGGGAATATGTCTCCGTCTCGTCGCAGGCGGATACCGAACGGGCCGACATTGCTCGCGAGCAAGCGGAAATCGCGGGCGACCCGGAGGAGGAGCTGCATGCACTCGCCTCGATCTACGAGGATCGCGGCGTACCGCCCGCCCTCGCGCGTGAGGTGGCCGCGGCGCTTCACGCGAAGGACGCGCTCGCCGCCCATGTGCGCGACGAGCTCGGCATCTACGAGCATACCGAGGCACGCCCGCTTGTTGCCGCTATGGCGTCGGCGGCGACCTTCGCGGTGGGGGCGGCGCTGCCGCTTGCCACCGCCGCAGTCGTGCCGGAGGCGGCGATCACGCTCTGGGTCACGGTGCTGTCGCTGATATTCCTCGCCCTGCTCGGCGCGGTCGGCGCCCGGGCGGGCGGGGCGCCTGTGCTGCGCGCCGTGGCGCGTGTCACGTTCTGGGGCGCGGTTGCCATGGCGGTCACGGCCGTCGTCGGCAAGATCTTCGGCGCGGTCGTCTGAGCCAACGCAAAAGGGCCGGGGTTTCCCCCGGCCCTTCGGTTGCTGCCCTTACCCTCAGGTCACTCGCGATTGCCGAGGAACTGCAGCAGGAACATGAACATGTTGATGAAGTCGAGGTAGAGGTTCAGCGCGCCCATGATGGCGGCCTTGCCGAGCCACTCCGCGTCGCCGTGCTGGGCATGGGCGATGTAGGTGTTCTTGATGTTCTGCGTGTCATAGGCCGTGAGACCGGCGAAGATCAGCACGCCGAGCGCCGAGATCGCGAACATCACCGCGGGCGAGCCAAGGAAGATGTTGACGATCGACGCGACCAGAAGACCGATCACGCCCATGATGAGGAACGAACCCCAGGCCGAGATGTCCTTCTTCGTCGTGTAACCCCAGAGCGACAGGCCCGCGAAGGCGATCGCGGTGACGAGGAAGGTCTGCACGATCGAGTAACCGGTGAAGACCAGGAAGATCGAGCTGAGCGACAGTCCCATCAGCGCGGCATAGGCGTAGAAGTAGACCTGAGCGCCGGCTTCCGAGACGCGGTTGAGCACGGCGCCGAATGCGAAGACCATGATGAGCGGCGCGAACATGATGAGCCACTTCAGCGGCGAGCCGTAGAGCGCATAGCCGAAGTCCGTGAGGTAGCGGTCGGCGCCGATCTGGTACTGCGTGGGCACATCGCTCATCGCGAGGCCGGAGATCGCCCAGGCCGCTGCGCCGGTGATCAGCATGCCGACGGACATGAGTCCGTAGACCTTGTTCATATGGGCCTTGAGGCCTTCGTCGATTTGCAGTGCCTGCGCACCGACGCGGCCGGCCCGGATGGTTTGATAGTCAGCCATGAAAGCCTCCAGATACATTCCCTTGCGCCGCCCGCGAGAGCGGCGCACCCGGAGTGAAATATCGGGAAGCTGTCGCGTCATTTCAAGGCTTTCCCGCCGGTTTGCGCGGGTTTTCACGACCGCCAGTTGGCGGGCACGTCCCAGATCGGGCGCGATGCCTCCCTCTCGGCGGCGTCGCGGGTGACGCCGATGTCTTCGAGGAGGTGGTCTCCGAGGTCGCGCAGGCGGGCGCGGTGGCGCCGCAAGGCGAGGGCCGCGCGGATGCGGGCGGCGAGGCCGGGGCGGTGGCGCCCGTGGCGCCGAGGGATGACGTGGTCCATGGTAATGCCTTTTTTCGGTGATGAATTGAAGGCCTTCCATCAGAAGGCTTGATAAATATGCGGCGATGTGATCAATATGGGAAACGAATGATTGTTGTCTTGTCCATCAAGGATGGTGATCATGGCTCGCAACCTCGATCTTACCGCCCTGCGCGCTCTGGTGGCTGTCACCGATGCCGGGGGCGTGACCCGCGCGGCGGGTCTCCTGAACCTCACCCAGTCCGCGGTCTCGATGCAGATCAAGCGGCTGGAGGAAGGCCTCGGGGTCGAACTGTTCAGCCGGGCGCAGCGCAAGCTGACCCCGACGCCCGAGGGCGACCAGCTCCTCGGCTATGCGCGGCGGATGCTGGAACTGAACGACGAGGCGCTGACGCGGTTGACCGACACGGCCTTCGAGGGCGAGATCCGGCTCGGCGTGCCGCACGACATCGTCTATCCGGAGATTCCGAAGATTCTGAAGGCGATGGCCGCCGAGTATCCGCGTGTCCGGGTCAACCTGGTGGCCTGCTTCACCTCGAAGCTGAAGGAGGGGTTCGCGCGGGGCGAATACGACGTCATCCTGACGACTGAGGCATCGCCGGGGGAGGGGGGCGAGCGGCTGGCCACCCGCAAGCTGGTCTGGATCGGTGCGCCCGATGGCATCGCCTGGCAGCAGCGACCGCTCCGGCTGGCCTTCGTTGAGCGTTGCTTCTTCCGCCCGATCGCCCAGGCGGCGCTGAATGGCGCGGGCGTTCGCTGGGAGATGGCGGTGGGCGGCGAATCGGAACAGGTGGCCGAGGCGACGGTGACGGCGGACCTTTCAATCTCGGCGCGGATGGAGGGGGCGATCCCGGCCGGAACCGTGGTCATCGACGGAGCCAATGCTCTGCCGGACCTCGGCCACCTCGACATCTGTCTCTACCGGGCCGGCGTCCAGAAGGGCGAGGTGATGGACAAGCTCCTGACCCAGCTCCGCTGCGCCTATGGCGATGCTCGGTGCTGCCTCAGGGTGATTTCCGGCGAGGCCGGGTCAGAGGGTGACGACGACCTTTCCCGTCGACTGACGGCTGCGGAGTAGTTCCAGAGCCTCTGCCGCCCGCTCGATGGGCAGCTCGTGGGAGACATGCGGATGGAGCGTGCCGGCGCCATACCACTCGAGAAGGGTCTGCAGGCTTCCCGTCAGGACCTCCGGGCGGAACTTCAGGTAGCCGCCCCAGTAGAGCCCGATGACGGTAAGGTTCTTCACGAGGAGGTGGTTCGCCGGGATCTGCGGCACCGTCCCGCTGGCAAAACCGATGGGGATGATCCGCCCGCCAGGATTGGTGGCGCGGAACGCCGCCACGAACTGGGCGCCGCCCACCGGATCGTAGACCACGTCCGCGCCGCCGAGCGCGCGGACCTCCGCCCTGAGGTCGACGGTCTCGCTGTCGATGATGTGATCGGCCCCTGCCGCCCGGGCGGCCTCGAGCTTGTCGGCGCCGCGGGCGCAGGCGATGACGCGCGCTCCGAGGACCTTGCCGACCTCGACCGCCGTCAATCCGACGCCCCCGGCGGCCCCGAGGACGAGAAGCGTCTCGCCCGGACGAAGCGCCGCGCGGTGGTCCAGCGCGACGTGGGCGGTGCCGTAGGCGATCTGGAACCCGGCGGCATGGGCGAAAGGCATCGCATCCGGGATCGGCAGGCAACGCGCCGCCGGGAAGCAGCCATAGTCGGCGAGCCCGCCGGTGCCGGCGAAGGCCGCGACGCGGGTCCCCGGAGGTGGTCCCGTGACGCCGGGTCCAAGCGCATCGACGATGCCCGCAACCTCCATGCCGAGCGTCAGCGGCGGTTCGGGCCGTTCCTGATACCTGCCCTCGATCATCAGGAGATCCGCGAAGTTGAGTCCGCAGGCCGCGATCCTCACCCGGACTTCGCCTGGCCCCGGCTCTGGCCGCGGCAGCACGCGAAGTGCCGGTGTCTCTCCGAATCCGTTGATGCCGAATGCTCGCATGCCGCCCTCCTTCTCCTTCCGCAGGCTAGCGGGGCAAATGTTGGCGTTCCAGCGGAAGAAGCCACCCGCCTGTTGCGGAATGCAAACTATTTCCGCGAGAAGCTTTCGCATTATGCAATGCAATATGCGACATAATTTTCGGGCGAGCAGACGGACATGTATTTTCGTATAGGATGACTGTTTCCGCTTTTTGTGGCCTAAAGCCTTTAACTGTCCCGTTGTCGAGCGTTCCTGCGGAAACAAGTTTTTTTTCTTAATTCCGACAGGCATCGCTCACTTGGTACGATACTTGCTTGATAGGTTGCAGCAGAGGATTGGAGATTGTCATGAAGCATCCCGTGGACGTCCATGTCGGCAAGCGTGTCCGTCACCGGCGCTGGATGGTGGGGATGACCCAGCAGCAGCTCGCCGACAAGGTCGGAATAAAGTTCCAGCAGATACAGAAGTACGAGACCGGCATGAACCGGATCTCCGCCTCGCGGCTCTGGGACATCTCCGATGCGCTCGGCGTTCCGATCAGCTTCTTCTTCGAGGGCCTGGATCAGGAAAACCAGATCGTCGAGGAGATCGACGGCGACATCCTCGCCGACAAGGAGGCGTTGATGCTGGTGAGGTCCTACTACGCGATCCCCGAGGCGCAGCGCCGCCGGCTTTTTGACCTGGCCAAGGTCCTGTCGGACGCCGCCTGAAAGGATTGACGGTACCGGGGCAGGGGGCTACCGCTTGACCGTCCCAAGCGGAGCCCCGTGATGCCCCTGTCCGACGCCGAAACCCGCGCGCTGATCGAAACCGCCCATGCGCTTGCGGACGCGGCGCGGGAGGAAACGCTCGCGCATTTCCGCAGTGACGGTCTGGCCGCCGACAACAAGCTCACCACGCATTTCGACCCGGTCACCGTGGCCGACCGCGCCGCCGAAACGCGGATCCGCGCGATCCTCGCCGAGCAGCGCCCCGCCGACGCGATCCTCGGCGAGGAGTTTGGACCGAAGCCCGGGACGTCGGGCCTCACCTGGGTCATCGACCCGATCGACGGAACGCGGAGCTACATGTCGGGCACACCAACGTGGGGCGTCCTGATTTCGGTCGCGGATGCCACCGGGCCGCTCTTCGGACTGATCGATCAGCCCTTCATCGGCGAACGCTTCGCCGGAGGCTTCGGTGTGGCGGAGGTGGCGGGGCCGATGGGTCGCCATCCGCTCCGGACCCGCGCGCCGCGCCCCCTTGCCGAAGCGATCCTCTTCACCACCTTTCCCGAGGTCGGCACCGCCAGCGAAGGCGCGGCCTTCGACCGGGTGAAGGCAAGGGCCAGGCTCACCCGCTACGGGCTCGACTGTTACGCCTACGCGCTGGTGGCCGCCGGGCAGATCGACCTGGTGATCGAGGCGGGGCTTCAGGCCTATGACGTGCAGGCGCCCATCGCCGTGATCGAGGCCGCGGGCGGCATCGTCACCGATTGGCAGGGCCGCCCTGCGGCCGGTGGCGGACGGATCCTCGCCGCCGCCAACCGCGACATCCACGCCGAGGCCATGGCGGTTCTGAACGGCTGACCGGTCTGGCGCGCGGCGCCGCCGTCCCTTAGGCTTTCCCTGCCGGCCGAGTCCTTGCCCCTTCTGTCGCCGGCCGTTCCGCTCACCGAAGGGGGAGGGGAACCCATGGCCGAACTGCTGATCCGCGGCGCGACGCGCCTTGTCACAATGAACCCGGAGCGGGACGAGATCGCGGGGGGCGATCTCCTGATCCGCGAGGGCATCATCGCCGCCATCGGCGAGGGCCTTGCCACGACGGGCGAGGTGATTGACGCGACGGGCTGCGTCGTGACACCCGGCCTCGTCAACACCCACCACCACCTCTACCAGACGCTCACCCGCGCCGTCCCCGGCGGACAGGACGCGCTCCTCTTCGGCTGGCTGAAGACGCTCTATCCGATCTGGGCTCGCTTCGGGCCGGAGGAGATGCGCGTCTCGGCGCTGACCGGCCTTGCCGAACTCGCGCTCTCCGGCTGCACGCTCACGTCGGACCACCTCTACCTCTACCCGAACGGCGCCCGGCTTGACGACACGATCGGCGCCGCGGCCGAGATCGGCCTTCGCTTTCACCCCACCCGCGGCGCCATGTCGATCGGCGAGAGCAAGGGCGGCTTGCCGCCCGATGCGCTGGTGGAGGACGAGGCGGCGATCCTGAAGGACATGGAGCGGGTGGTGGATGCGTTCCACGATCCGGCGGAAGGCGCCATGGTCCGCGTCGGCCTCGCCCCCTGTTCGCCCTTCTCGGTCAGCCGCGACCTGATGCGCGAAACCGCCCTCCTCGCCCGCGACAAGGGGGTGATGCTGCACACCCACCTCGCCGAGAACGACGAGGACGTGGCCTTCTCGCTCGCGCACTTCGGCTGCCGGCCGGGGCAATATGCCGAGGACCTCGGCTGGACCGGGCCGGATGTCTGGCACGCCCACTGCGTGAAGCTCGACACGGCCGAGATCGGCCTCTTCGCCCGCACACGCACCGGCGTCGCCCATTGCCCCTGCTCGAACTGCCGCCTCGGCTCGGGCATAGCGCCCCTCCGGGCGATGCGCGATAAGGGCGTCCCGGTGGGCCTCGGCGTTGACGGTTCCGCCTCGAACGATGCGGGCAGCCTGATCGGGGAGGCCCGCCAGGCGATGCTCCTGCAACGGGTGGCGCTGGGCGCGAACGCCATGTCCGCGCGCGAGGCGCTGGAGATCGCCACGCTCGGCGGTGCCGCCGTGCTCGGCCGGCCGGACTGCGGATCGCTCGCCCTCGGCAAGCGGGCCGATATCGCCATATGGGATATCTCCGACATCGGGGCCGCCGGCGCCTGGGACCCGGTGGCGGCGTTGCTGCTCTGCGGCCCGCGCCATGTCCGCGACCTCTTTGTCGAGGGCCGCCCGGTCGTGCGGGGCGGCCAACTGACCACACTCGACCTGCCGCGACTGATCGAAGACCAGACCCGGATCGCCCGCCGCCTCATGGCCTGACGTCCGGCTTTTCAGGTGCGAATTGCCCCCGCCGGATCAGGCAGGCCGCGGAAGGATGCGCTGCCCGCCAACCCAGACGGCGGCGATCGCCCGGTCGTCGCCCATCATGATCGTCGGGAAGAGCGCTTCCCAGATGTCCTCCGACCGGGCTGCGCGCTGGGCGATGGCGGGGGTGGAAGCAAGGTCGATGGCCACGATGTCGGCCTCCATCTGCGGCGCGAGATTGCCGATCAGGTGATCGGCCCTGAGCGCGCGCGCCGAACCTTGCGTCGCCAGCCACCAGAGTTCGGACGGGTGCAGCGCCCGGTGGCGGAGCTGCGCCACCTCGTAGGCCGCGGCCATCGTCCTAAGCATCGAGAAGGACGATCCGCCGCCGGTGTCGGTCGCAATCCCGATCCGGAAGCCGCCCCTCGCGAGCCCGTCCATGTCGAAAAGCCCCGAGCCGATGAAGGTGTTGGAGGTCGGACAGTGGATCAGGCTCGCATCGACCTCGCGCAGCCGGTCGCGCTCGCGCGGTTCGAGGTGGATCGCATGGCCGAAAAGCGCGCCGGGGCCAAGGAGCCCGTGCGTCTCGTAGGTGTCGAGATAGTCGCGCGCGTGCGGATAGAGCGACTTCACCCAGGCGATCTCGTCGGTCTGCTCGCTCAGATGCGTCTGCATCAGGCAGGTGGGGTTCCCGGCCCAGAGCGCGCCGAGTGCGGCAAGCTGGTCGGGGGTGGAGGTCGGCGCGAAACGCGGGGTGATGACGTAGGACAGCCGTTCGACCCCGTGCCAGCGCTCCAGAAGCCGCCGGCTGTCGTCATAGGAAGACTGAGCCGTGTCGCGCAGGCCCTCGGGCGCGGTCTTGCGGTCCATGCAGGTCTTGCCCGCCCAGGCGCGCAATCCGCGCGCCTGGGCCTCGGCGAAGAAGGCATCGACGCTTTCGGGATGGATCGTGCAGTAGCTGCAGACGCTCGTGGTGCCGTGGGCGAACAGCAGGTCGAAGTAGCGCGCCGCGATCCCGGACGCGTAGGCCGCGTCGCCGAACCGCATCTCCTCGGGGAAGGTGTAGGCGTTCAGCCAGTCGATCAGCCGCTTGCCCCAGCTCGCGATGATCGCGGTCTGGGGATAATGCGCATGGGCATCGACGAATCCGGCGGATAGAAGCCGGTTGCCGCAATCGGTCAACGCCGCGTCCGGGTGCATGCGTCGCAGGTCGTCGGCTTCCCCTACCGCGCGGATGAGCCCGTCCTCCACCAGCACGGCCCCGCGCGCGGAATGGCGCGCGGCGGAGGGGCCTTCTTCCATCGGGTTGCCGTCGAACCGCAAGACCTGGCCAAGGATCAATTCCGCCATCACCGCCCTTCCGCCGCACGTTGCCGGGCCAGTCTAAGCCCATGTCCGCGCCGGGGAAATCGGCCTTTGCCCCTGTTTCTTTGAAACTCCTTCCGGTAAGGTCGCCGCAATCGGGCAAAGGGGGCGGGATGGCCGAGGACGCGGAAGACATCGTCGAACGGGACGAGGACGACTACGGCCTCGACCCCCGTGTCGTGCAGTCGATCCGCGTGGCGATCGAGGCGGGCGACGGGGCGACCATCGACATCCTGATGGAGCCCCTGCACCCGGCCGACATCGCCGACGTGCTGGAACAGATCGGCCCGGCCGAGCGGCGCGACCTCGTCGGGCTCTGGCCGAAGGGGTTCGACGGCGACGTCCTGTCGGAACTCGACGAAGGGATTCGCGAGGAGATCATCGAGGCGCTGCCGCACGAGGTCCTGACCGAGGCCGTGCGCGAGCTTGACAGCGACGATGTCGTGGACCTCATCGAGGACCTCGAGGAACCGGTCCAGGAACGCATCCTCGACGCGCTCGAGATGAGCGACCGGGTCGCCGTCGAACAGTCGCTGACCTATCCTGAATATTCCGCCGGTCGCCTCATGCAGCGCGAGGTGGTGACTGCGCCCGAACACTGGACAGTGGGCGGGGCGATCGACTTCCTGCGCTCCGCGCCGGAACTGCCGGACCAGTTCTACCACGTCATCCTCGTCGATCCGCGCTGGCACCCGGTGGGCTATGTCACGCTCGGCAAGATACTGTCTTCGAAACGCGACACGCCGCTATCGGCGATCACCGAGGACAGTTTCCGCACCATTGACGTTCTCGACGAGGAAGGCGACGTCGCCTATGCCTTCAACCAGTATCACCTCATCTCGGCCCCGGTGGTGGACGAGAACGAACGGCTCGTCGGCGTCATCACCATCGACGACGCGATGGCGGTCCTTGACGAGGAGCACGAGGAAGACATCCTGCGCCTCGCCGGCGTCGGCGAGGGGTCGCTGTCGGACAGCGTGATCGAGACGACGAAGCAGCGCATCCTCTGGCTGGGCGTGAATCTCGTCACCGCGATCGTCGCGTCCTTCGTCATCGCCCAGTTCGAGGACGTGATCGCCCGCGCCGTGGCGCTTGCGGTGCTGATGCCGATTGTCGCCTCGATGGGCGGCAATGCGGGAACCCAGGCGCTGACCGTCGCGGTGCGGGCGATCGCGACGCGCGACCTGACAGGATCGAACCTCTGGCGGGTGGTCAGGCGCGAGGTTCTGGTCGGCGCCGTCAACGGCATCGTCTTCGCACTCGTCATGGGGGCGGTCGGCTGGCTCTGGTTCGGCTCCGCCGCGATCGGCGCGGTGCTGGCCGCCGCGATGGTGGTCAATCTGGTGGTGGCCGGGCTTGCCGGCATCCTCGTGCCGGTGACGCTCGAAAAGGCGGGCGTGGACCCGGCGCTTGCGTCCGGCGCCTTCGTGACGACGGTGACCGATGTGGTCGGGTTCTTCGCCTTTCTCGGGCTCGCGGCGCTGGTGCTCCTGTGACGCTGGCGGAGATCAAGGCGGCGGCACGGGGGGCGGCCTTCGCCCGGAGAAAACTCGCTTTCACTGAGCGAAAACAAACTGATTCCAGCCTGTTGCGTGATGTTCTTCGCACCTACATTGACTGCCCGCTCGCCGGTTACATGCCGATGCGGACGGAAGTCGACTGTCTGCCGGCGATGGCAGCGCATTCGGGGCCCGTGGGTGTGCCGGTGATCCTCGGCCCGGGGCAGGCGCTCAGGTTCCGCCGCTGGACGCCCGGTGCGCGGCTGGTTCCCGGCGATTTCGGCGCGCTCATTCCCGAGGTGGGCGACTGGGTCGAGCCGAGGGTGCTCGTCGTGCCGCTCCTCGCCTTCGACCGGAGGGGCTATCGGCTCGGCTATGGCGGAGGTTTCTACGACCGGACGCTGGAGGGCCTGAGGGCGCGCGGGCCGGTCACGGCCATCGGTTTCGCCTTCGCGGCGCAGGAGGTGCCCGAGGTGCCGACCGAACCGACCGACCAGCGGCTTGACCTGATCGTGACGGAAAGCGAGGCGATCACGCCGGGGGCGTGACCCTGCCCGACGACGGGACATTCAGGGGGAGGGCGGTCAGCCCTTGCGGCGCCGCGCGAAGGCCGCGAGCCCGAGGGCGCCCGCACCGAGGAGAAGTCCGGAGGCCGGGAGCGGCACCGGGGCGACGGGGATGTCGCTGAACACGACCTCGTCCAGGTTGATATGGCCGCAGGGAGCGTCGCACGACGCTTCTGTCTCAGGATAGAGGATTTCGATCGAGAACGCGTCTAGCCCGGTGAATGCCTCGTCGAGCACGATGTTCTGGACGGTTCCATAGATGGGCGACATCGTGATGTGATCGCGCACGATCTGCGTACCGTTCAGGAATCCGCGGATGATGATGTTTCCCGTTACCGTCGGCGCTTCATCGTAGAAGCTGAATCCAAGAGATGTGAACGAGAACCTTAGGACATCGAATACCGAACTGGCTGTGAAGATGACGCCGGACGTATAGGCATATGCATCGTCGAGGTGGACGGACCCACCGCCGCCACCCAAGGCGGCGCCCGGTACCGTCGCCCTTACCGTCACGCCGTTCTCGACATAGGGCTCGTCGACGAGGTCTTGCGTCAGGTCGTCGAAGCTCACCGTCGTGGCGGACGCGGTGCCGGCGACGATGACAAATCCGGCTGAAAGCATTGCTGCGCGCAAGGAATGGAATGTCATCGCACACCTCGATCTCTGCTTCCCTCTTGTAGGGTAGCCTTGTCCTTCGCAGGGCGTCAATGAATACGGCAGGACTCAGGCAATTGGGGCAAAACTGAGGCGAATGGGTCACGCCGGAACCTGCCCGTCGGGCTTTCCCTGCGGCCGGCCGTCCGCGTCTCGTGCTTGCCCTCGGGCCGCAGGGCGACTAGGCAGGGCACATGCGGATACTCTTTCTCGGCGACGTCATGGGACGGGCAGGGCGCGCGGCCGTAGCGGCGCGGCTGCCGGGCCTCCGTGCCGACTGGGCGCTGGATTTCGTGGTGGTCAACGGCGAGAACGCGACCTCCGGCGCGGGTCTGTCGCCCGAGCATGCCAAGGCGCTCCTCGCGGCCGGTGCCGACTGCCTGACGCTTGGCGACCATGCCTTCGACCAGAAGGACATGCTGTCCTTCATCGAGACCGAGCCGCGCATCCTGCGCCCGCTGAACTACGCGAAGACCGCGCCCGGCAAGGGCGCGCGCGTCTTCCCGGCCGCCGGCGGGCGAAAGGTAATGGTCGCGCAGGCGCTCGGGCAGGTCTTCATGAAGCGCCCCTTCGACGATCCCTTCTCGGCGGTGGACGCCGTGCTGCGCGCGCATCCCCTGGGGGGCGCGGTGCAGGCGACGCTCATCGACATGCATTGCGAGGCGACGAGCGAGAAGATGGGAATGGGCCACTGGTGCGACGGGCGTGCGAGCCTCGTCATCGGCACCCATACCCATGTGCCCACCGCCGATGCCCAGATACTGCCCGGAGGCACCGCCTTCCAGTCGGACGCCGGCATGTGCGGCGACTACAACTCGATCATCGGGATGGACAAGCTCGAACCGATGCGCCGTTTCGTGACCGGCATGGGGAAGGACCGTTTCACCCCGGCGGCGGGCGAGGCGACGCTGTGCGGCACGCTGGTGGAGACCGACGACCGCAGCGGCCTTGCGAGGGCGGTGCACATGGTGCGGATCGGCGGGCGGCTTGCGCCGTCCGCCCCGTGATTCCACCCTTGAGCGGTCCGTCGAAGGTGGCCTCCGACCGGAAAAGCAGTAGCCTTCCGCAACGATCCGCCGCGGTGCCCGGTTATTGTGCGAAAGGTCGCGAAGCGCCGAGGTCCGCGCGTGCCTCGCTTGCCACATCGCACCGCGTCGATATGATCGCGCCGCATGAGACGTGGTATCGCTGAATGATCGACCTGTCCCTCTCGCCGCAGGGCGAGGCCATCCTGACCCTCCTCATCGTCGCGGGCATGTTCGTCATGTTCGTACGCGAGACGTTCCCGACCGAGGTCGTCGCAATCGCCGGGGCGGCACTCTTCCTCGTCCTCGGCATCCTGCCCTACGACGAGGCGTTGAAGTCGCTGACCAACCCCGCACCCTGGACCATCACGGCGATGTTCCTGATCATGGGGGCGCTCGTCCGGACCGGCGTGCTCGAATGGCTCACGCACACGGCCGAGGCCAATGCCGACCACCGTCCGACGGTGACCCTGATCATCCTTTTCGGCGTCGTGGCGCTGGCTTCGGCGTTTCTCAACAACACTCCGGTCGTCGTCGTGATGATCCCGGTCATGGTCTCGGTAGCCCGCAAGCTCAACCTCTCGGCCTCCAAGCTCCTGATCCCGCTCAGCTACGCGGCGATCCTCGGCGGCACCGTCACGCTTATCGGCACCTCGACGAACCTGATCGTCGACGGGGTGGCGAGGACGCAGGGCATGGAACCCTTCACGATCTTCGAGATCACGCCCCTCGGCGCGATCCAGGTGCTCGTCGGCTTGGTCTATGTCGCCACCATCGGCCGTCGGCTGCTGCCTGACCGGCAATCTATGGGCCTGATGCTCGGCGACCGGAGGAAGCTCAAGTTCTTCACCGAGGTGGCGTTGCCGGAGGATTCCAAGCTCGTCGGCCAGCGGGTGCTCGAGGTCGACCTCTTCAAGCGGCCGGGCGTCCGGGTGATCGACGTCCTGAGGGGCGATGCCTCGCTGCGCCGCGACCTCGATCCGGTGGTGCTGCAGGCGGGCGACCGCGTGGTGCTCAGGACCGAAATGGCGGAACTGCTCGGCCTTCAGGAAAACCGGGACATCCGGCTCGTCGACAAGCTCTCCTCGGTGCAGACCGAGACGGTGGAGGTGCTGATCTCTCCCGGCTGTCGGATGGTGGGCCGTTCCCTCGGCGAATTGCGCCTGCGGCGGCGCTACGGCGTCTATACGCTCGCCGTCCACCGCCGGAACCAGAACATCGGCCGCCAGCTCGACGACCTCGTTGTCGTGGTAGGCGATACGCTGCTCCTGGAAGGCGCGCCCGAGGATATCCAGCGGCTCGCGGCCGACATGGAGCTCGTCGATGTGACGAAGCCCACGGTCAAGGCCTATCGACGGTCCAAGGCGCCGATCGCCTTCGGCGTGCTTGCGGGAATCGTCGCGCTGTCAGGACTTGGCGTCGCGCCGATCCTGTCGCTGTCGGTCGTGGGGGTGGCGCTCGTGCTTCTCGCCCGCTGCATCGACGCGGACGAGGCGTTTTCCTTCATCGAGGGGCGGCTTCTCGCGCTCATCTTCGCGATGCTGACGGTCGGCGCGGCGCTCGACCATTCGGGCGCCGCTGAGCTGCTGGTCGGCTGGGTCAGCCCCGCCCTGCGGGACCTGCCGCCGCAACTCGTGGTGCTGGCCGTCTACCTCCTTGCGATGGTGATGACCGAGATCATCTCGAACAACGCGGTGGGCGTGATCTTCACCCCCGTGGCCATCGAGCTTGGCCACTCGCTCGGCGTTGATCCCCGCGGTCTAGTCGTCGCCGTCATGTTCGCGGCCTCGGCGGCCTTCTCGACGCCGATCGGCTACCAGACCAACATGCTGGTCTACGGGCCGGGAGGCTACAGGTTTTCCGACTACCTGAAGGTCGGCATTCCGCTCAATCTTCTGCTTGCCTGCACGGCGAGCCTGACCATTCCCCTGATCTGGCCACTCTGAAGCGCCCCGGCTAGAGCGGCCAGAAGAAAAGAATCGCGGGAAGTCCCGTGGCGATGACAAGCAGTTCCAGCGGCAACCCCATCGGCCAGTAGTCGCCGAACCGGTATCTGCCCGGGCCGAGGATCAGCATGTTGTTCTTGTGACCGATCGGCGTGAGGAAGGCACAGGACGACGCGACCGCCACGGCCATCAGGAAGGGGTCGGGGGATGCCCCGAGCGAATGCGCCATCGAGATGCCGACGGGTCCCGCGACGATTGCCGTCGCGGTGTTGTTGAGCACGTCCGAGAGTGACATCGTCACGACCATCAGCAACAGCAGCGCGACCCACGCCGGGGCGCCGAGCGACAGCCGTACAAGACCTGCCGCGATCAGGTCCGTGCCGCCCGAGCTTTCCAGCGCGTTGCCCAGCGGTATCATCGACCCGAGCAGGACGATGACCGGCCACTCGACATGGTCGTAAATCTCGACGAGCGGCAGCACGCGGGTCGCCACGTAGCCCACGGCCACGATCCCGAGCGCCACGGGCAGGTCGATCAGCCCCAGGCTCGCCGCCAGAACGGCAGCGGCGAAGATGCCGACAGCGGGCCAGAGCCGTTCCTCCTTGGTGACCGACAGGCCGCGGCCGGCAAGCGGCAGACAACCGAGCCATTCGATGACCTGATCCGTCGTATCGGCCGGCGTCAGCAAGAGCAGGACGTCCCCGGCGCGGATGCGCGTCTTGCGCACCGGCCCCCTGATCCTCTGACCGCGACGGGAAATGCCAAGCAGCACGCTGCGCTGGCGCCAGGCCAGCCCGACCGCCTCGGCCGTCTTGCCCCGGATGCGTGCCGTCGCCGGCACCACCGCCTCGGCGAGGTCGAAGCCTGCCTTCTCGGCAGTCAGATAGGTCTTGCGGCGATGGTCGGCGAAGTCCAGTCGCAGTCCCGATCGAATCTCGTCGAGCGCCTCTGCGGCGGCCTCGAACAAAAGCACGTCTCCCGCTTCGATGATCCGGTCGCGCGCCACGGCATAGCGCCGTTTGCGGTCGCGGATCAGGGCCAGAACCGTTGCGTCGGTCCGGTCGGCTTCGTCGTACAGGACCGACATCGGCTGGCCCACAAGGCGCGATTCCTTCCCGACGGTCAGCTCGGCCAAATAGGCTGCGGGTGGCGCGGCCTGGGCCGCGTCCTGTTGCCGGGGGATCAGCCGCCACCCCGCCAGGGCGACGAACAGGATGCCGATGACCGCGACCACGCTCCCCACCGGGGCGAAATCGAACATCTGGAACGGCGCGCCGAGATAATCCTGGCGGAGCGAGGCGATGATGATGTTCGGCGGCGTCCCGATCAGCGTGATCATGCCGCCAAGGATCGTTGCGAAGGAAAGCGGCATGAGCGACATGGCTGGCGCGCGGCCGGCCTTTCGGGCCGTTTCCATGTCGACCGGCATCAGAAGCGCCAGCGCCGCGACGTTGTTCATGAATGCCGAGAGGAGTCCGCCGACGGCCCCCATGATCGCGATGTGACCGGCCAGCGCGCGGTCGGTGGTCAGGAGCCGCCGCGCAATCGCCATGACGACACCCGTGCGGGTCAGACCGGCAGACACGATCAGGACAAGCGCCACCACGAGTGTCGCGGGATGGCCGAAGCCTTCGAACGCGCCTTCGGCGGGCACGACCCCGAGCACCACAGCGGCCAACAAGGCCGAAAAGGCAATGAGATCGTAGCGCCACCGCCCCCAGACGAGCGCCGCAAAGACGAGCGCGAAGAGCCCGAAGAGAATGATCTGTTGCTGTGTCATGACCCCAGTGAACCTTTCGCGCCGACAAAGTGCAACCGGCGCTCAGCCTTGCAGGTTCCCTGCTCCCTGACATATAGAGACGCCGGTTACCCGGAAGGACGGACGGAGAGGGTCATGGCAGGCCATTCGAAATGGGCCAACATCCAGCATCGCAAGGGCAAGCAGGACAAGCTGCGCTCCAAGATGTTCTCGAAGCTTGCGAAGGAAATCACCGTCGCGGCCAAGATGGGCGACCCCGATCCGGACAAGAACCCGCGCCTCAGGCTCGCGGTGAAGGCGGCCAAGTCGCAGTCGATGCCGAAGGATGTGATCGACCGCGCGATCAAGAAGTCGCAGGGCGGTGACGCGGCCGACTACACCGAGATCCGCTACGAGGGCTATGGCCCGAACGGCATCGCGGTGATGGTGGAGACGATGACCGACAACCTCAACCGCACCGCGTCGAACGTGCGCAGCACCTTTGCCAAGTTCGGCGGCAACCTCGGCACCACGGGCTCGGTCAGTTTCATGTTCGACCGGGTGGGCGAGATCACCTACCTCGCCTCGGCCGGGGACGCCGACACGGTGATGATGGCGGCCCTCGACGCCGGCGCGGAGGACGTGGAATCCGACGAGGAGGGGCACTGGATCTATTGCGCCGCCGACGGTCTTTCGGACGTGACCGAGGCGCTGGAACGGCAACTCGGCGAGTGCGATGAAGCCAAGCTCGTCTGGAAGCCGCAGACCCGCACCAACGTGGACCTCGAGACCGCGCAGAAGCTGATGCGGCTCATCGAGACGCTTGAGGACGACGACGACGTCCAGACCGTCACGGCGAACTTCGACGTGCCGGAAGATATCGCCGCCCAGCTCTGACCGGCCACACCGGTCAGGCCAAGGCGGCCGCGGCTGCCCTTCGCAGGGAGGCCGTGAGGGGCGCCAGGGCCCGCCCGGCCAGTCGCGTGACCTGCCAGTGGAGCGCGACGTCCAGCGTCTCCTCCGCCAGCGGCACCAGGCTGCCGGCGGCGATCTCCGCCCGGATGAGGGGAAGGGGGTTCATGCCCCAGCCGATCCCGAGCCTCGCTGCCTCGACGAAGGCGTGGCTCGACGCCATGAGGTGCGTCTGCAGCGCGATGGCCCGTCCGGCGCGGCTGCGGACCCAGTCCGCCTGCAGCCGGTCCTTGCGGTTGAATGTGAGGGCAGGGGCATCGGCCAGGGCCTCCGCCGTCACTCCGCCCGGAAACCATCGCGCCACGAAAGCGGGGCTGGCCGTCGCGACATAGGCGAGCCGACCGAGAGGATGGGTGTCGCAGCCGGCAAGGGGCGCGCCATGGGCGGTCACCGCCGCCTGTACCTCACCCCGGCGCAGCAGCTCGGCCGAATGGTCCTGATCGTCGATGACGAGGTCGAAGAGAAGTCCCGGAACGGCGGCGAGCGCCGGCAGGAACCAGGTCGCGAGGCTGTCGGCGTTGACGGCGATGCGCACATGCGCCCGACCCTCCGACTGCCCGAGATCGGCCGCGAGCGTGCGTTCGAGAAGCGCCACCTCCTCGGCGTGGCGCACCAGCCGAGCGCCGGCCGGAGTTGGCCGGCACGGGTCAGCGCGGATGACGACGGCGGTGCCGAGCCGTTCCTCCAGGGCGCGGATGCGCTGCGAGATCGCCGAGGGCGTGACGTTCAGCGCCGCCGAAGCGGCCTCGAAGCTGCCGGTCCGGAGAATGGCGGCGAGCGCCTGCAGATGGGCGGGATCGAACATTAGCAAGACTTAACTGAATTTCGTCAGTTTAACTGGAATGATCTTTTCCGCAGGGCTAGTCAAGGCGCGTCGCCGTCACGGAGCGCATAATGCCAATCCCCTTTCTTGCCGGTTTCCAGCTTTCCTTCGGACTGATCATGGCGATCGGGGCGCAGAATGCCTTCGTCCTGCGGCAGGGCGTCCGGCGCGAGCACGTGCTGGCGGTCTGCCTCTTCTGCGCGGCCTCGGATGCCATTCTCATCGCCGCGGGGGTTGCGGGCATGGGGGCCCTCGCCGACCGCGTGCCGGCGGCGGGCGCTGTGCTGCGCTGGGGCGGGGTGGCCTTCCTCCTCTGGTATGGCGCGCGCGCCTTCCGCGCCGCATGGGCAGGCGGCGAGGCGCTTCAGGCCGCGCGGGGCGGCGGCGAGCCGCTGGCCCGGGTCATCGCCACGCTGGCGCTTCTGACCTGGCTCAACCCCCATGTCTGGCTCGACACCGTGGTCCTGATCGGCTCCATCGCGTCGCAGTATCCGGGCCGGTCGGCCGCCTTCGGTGCGGGCGCTGCCACGGCCTCATTCGTCTTCTTCCTCGCGCTCGGCTTCGGCGCGCGGCTTCTTGCGCCGCTCTTCGCGCGGCCGCGCGCCTGGCAGGCGCTCGACGCGGTGGTCGGCGTCATCATGTGGACGATCGCGGCCCGGCTGGCCTTCGGATGAGCCGCGGGGGGGGGATACCCCCTTGCGGCTGCCCGGCGGATCGCGTTCTGTCGGCGCCATGGCGACGACCGATCAAGACCGCCCGCTCGTCGGGATCCTCTGGATGCTCGCGACGGGACTGGCCTTCGTCGTCGTCACGGGCGTCGTGCGTCATCTCGGGACGGACCTTCCGGCGGCGCAGTCGGCCTTCATCCGCTTCCTCTACGGCCTCGTCTTCCTCATGCCCTCGCTCCTGTCGATTCTGCGCCGCGGATTGCCGGCCGGCGCCTGGCGGCTCGTTCTGGGGCGCGGGGTGCTCCATGTCGTCGCGGTCACGCTCTGGTTCTTCGCGATGGCGCGCATCCCCGTGGCCGAAGTCACGGCCATCGGATACCTCAACCCGATCGTCGTGACGGTCGGCGCCGCACTCATCTTCGGTGAAAGGCTCGCCATGCGGCGGATCGTCGCCATCGCGGTCGCCCTGCTCGGCGCGCTGGTGATCCTGCGGCCGGGGCTGCGCGACGTGGCGCCGGGCCACCTCGCGCAACTCGGCGCCGCCGTGAGCTTCGGGTTATCCTACCTCATCGCCAAGCGGCTCTCGGCGGACCTGCCGGCCGGCGCTCTCGTGGCGCTGCTGTCGCTCACCGTCACGCTGGGGCTGGCGCCGCTCGCGCTGATGGCATGGGTGCCGCCCACGCTTGAACACCTTGCCTGGCTCGGCCTTGTCGCGGCCTTCGCGACCTTCGGCCATTATGCGATGGCGCGGGCATTCGCCGCCGCCCCCCTGACCGTCACGCAGCCGGTGACGTTCCTGCAACTGGTCTGGGCGGCGCTTCTCGGCTGGGTGGTCTTCGGCGAGGCGGTGGATCCCTATGTCCTTCTCGGCGGCGCCATGATCATCGCCGCGATCAGCTACATGACGTGGCGCGAGGCGAAGGCCCGGCGGCGCGCGATCACGCCCGCGCCCGATGCGGCGAAGCTCTGAGCCGGCGCGTTATCCCCGCGGGTCGAGGAGCCGCGCGATCACCGTCTTGCGCGACACCTGGCCCACGACCCTGCCATGGTCGGTGACCTCAAGCGCCCGTGTCTCGTCCTTGAGCCGTGCCATGACCTCCTTGATGGGCGTGTCGATGTCCGCCGTCCCCGCGGTCGGGATCGCGTTCGGCGTCGGCTCCACGGCATCGCGGGCGGTCAAGACGCTCAGAGGGTTCATGTGGTTGACGAAATCGGCCACATAGTCGCTGACCGGGTTGGCAATGATCTCCCGCGCGGTGCCGCATTGGACGATCCGCCCCCCCTCCATCAGCGCGATCCTGTCGCCGAGCTTGAACGCCTCGTCGAGGTCGTGGCTGACGAAGATGATCGTGCGGTGGAGCTTTTCCTGCAGTTCAAGCAGTTCGTCCTGAAGCCGGGTGCGGATGAGCGGATCGAGTGCCGAGAAGGGTTCGTCCATCAAGAGGATCGGCGCATCGGTGACAAAGGCGCGGGCGAGGCCGACGCGCTGTTGCATCCCGCCTGAAAGCTCGCCGACCTTGGCATCGGCACGCTCGAAAAGCCCGACGAGTTTCAGTTGCTCATCGACCTTGGCGCGCATGGCTTCGGGTGTCATCCCCGCCAGTTCCAGCCCCAGCCCGACATTCTCCCGCACCGTCCGCCAGGGCAGGAGGCCGAATTGCTGGAAGACCATCGCCACGCATTCGCGGCGGACCCGCAGGAGGTCCTCCTTCGAGGCGCCACCCACCTCGCAGTTCCAGTCTCCGTCATGGATCGTCACCGACCCGCGGCACACCCTGTTCAGCCCGTTCACCGCCCGCAGGAGCGTCGACTTGCCCGACCCCGACAGGCCCATCAGCACGAGGATCTCACCCTTGGCGACGGTCAGCGAGCAATCGTGGACGCCGAGCACCTGCCCGGTCTCCTTCTGTATTTCGGTGCGGCTCAGGCCCCTGTCCATCAGTGGCAGGGCGCGTTCGGGATGGTCGCCGAAGACGATGTTGACCCTGTCGAACGCGACGGCAATCTCGGGAGCCTGTCCGGCCTTGCGGGAGGTCATCGCGTCGCTCCCTTCCGCAGCATCCGGTCAAGCACGATGGCCACGACCACGATGACAAAGCCGGACTCGAACCCGAGCGCGGTATTGACCGAGTTCAGCGCCCTGACGACCGGAACGCCGAGCCCGTCGGCCCCGACGAGCGCGGCAATGACGACCATCGACAGCGACAGCATGATCGTCTGGTTCAGCCCGGCCATGATCTGGGGGAAGGCATAGGGAAGCTCGGCCTTGAAGAGCACCTGCCGTTTCGTCGCCCCGAACGCGGTCAGCGCCTCGGTCAGGGCCAGCGGCGTGGTCGAGACCCCGAGGTGGGTCAACCGGATCGGCGCAGGCAGTACGAAGATCACCGTGGCGATCAGCCCGGGCACCATGCCGAGCCCGAAGAAGACGATGGCCGGGATCAGGTAGACGAAGGTGGGCAGCGTCTGCATCAGGTCAAGGACCGGCTGCATCGCGGCATAGAGCTTCGGCCGGTGGGCGGCCGCGATGCCGATGGGCACACCAAGCCCCATGCAGACCACGCAGGAGGCGAGGATCAGCGTCAGGCTCTCCATGGTGGGCTTCCAGTAGCCCTGGTTGAGGATGAAGAGAAAGCCCACGAAGACCAGAAGGCAGATCTTCCAGTTGCGCTGGAGATACCAGGTCAGCGCCACCGCCAAGGCGACGATGATCAGGGGATGCGGCGTCTCCAGAAGCCACAGGATGCCGGCGATCAGCCCCTCCATGACCCATGACATGAAGTCGAAGACCGGCTTGAGGTTCGCCTTCATCCAGTCGAAGGCAACCTTTGACACCTTTCCGATCGGAATCTTGTGATCGGCCAGCCAAACGCCTTCGAGCCAGCTCCAGTCCATCGCGTCCCCCTCCCGAGCAGGTCCATGGGGAAAGCGGCAACAGACGGGTCCGTTGCCGCTCTCCGCGTCGCTTCAGCCGCCGAGCGTCAGCCCAGGGCAGCGGTCACAGCCGCCATCGCGTCGCCGCCATCCTTCGTCGTGACGCCGTCGAGCCAGGGCGTCATCGCGTCGGGATTGGCCTTCAGCCATTCCTTCGCCGCCTCCATCGGATCGGAGCCGTCGTTCAGGATCTTGCCCATGATCTCGTTCTCCAACTGGAGCGAGAACTCGAGGTTCTGAAGGAACTTGCCGGTGTTCGGGCACTCCGCCACATAGCCCTTGCGGACGTTCGTCGCCACTTCGGCGCCGCCGAAATTCGGGCCGAAGATGTCGTCGCCACCCGCCAGGTAGCTCATCTTGAAGTTGGCGTTCATCGGGTGCGGTTCCCAGCCGAGGAAGACGATGGGCTTGCCTTCGCCGTCATGCTTGGCAACCTCGGCCAGCATCCCCTGCTCGGAGCTTTCCACGAGCTTGAAGTCGCCGAGCCCGAACGTGTCGGCGGCGATCATGTCGAGGATCAGGCGGTTGCCGTCGTTGCCGGGCTCGATCCCGAATATCTGGCCCTCCAGCGCGTCCTTGTTGGCGTCGATCTTGGAAAAGTCGTCGATCCCCAGCGCCGCGCCCGCCTCGTTGGTCGCCAGCGTGTACTTCGCGCCCGTCAGGTTTGTGCGCACCGTCTCGACCGTGCCCGCCTCGCGGTAGGGGGCGATGTCGGCCTCCATCGTCGGCATCCAGTTGCCGAGGAAGACGTCGATGTCGCCTTCGGCAAGCCCCGTATAGGTCACCGGCACCGAGAGGATCTTGGTCTCGGTCTCGTAGCCGAGCGCCTGCAGGATCGTGCTGGCCACCGCGGTTGTCGCCGTGATGTCGGTCCAGCCGACGTCCGAGAAGACGATCTTGTCGCAGCCGGCCGCATGGGCCGGGGCGGTGACGAGAAGCGCGGCAGTAGCCAGGAGACCCGCGCGCAGGCTGTTGGAGAGGATCATCGTGTTGCTCCCTGTTTTGTTGATTGATGAGTCAATAAACTTGAACTTCCCGCTCTGACGCAAGGAAAATCTTTGTCCCTCCGCCGTTCACCCCGGGACGATGGGTGCGAGCGTAGAGCAAGATTTTCCTCTGGAAAAGGAAGCTTTGGGGCGGCGCGGAAGGTTTTTCTTGATTGACGAGTCAATAAAAGGTCAGCTAGCGATGGGGAAACCGGAAGGATGGGACGATGCCGAAGCTGGGGATGGAACCGATTCGCAAGGCCGCGCTGGTCAAGGCGACGATCACCGAGATCGGTCGCGCCGGGTCTCTCGACGTCACGGTGAGCCAGATCGCCAAGCGCGCCGGCATGTCCTCGGCGCTGGCGCACCACTATTTCGGCTCGAAGGAGCAGATATTCCTCGCCGCGATGCGCCACATCCTGACCCTCTACGGGGCTGAGGTGCGGGGCGCGCTGGCGGCGGCCGAGGGCCCGAAGGGCCGGGTGCAGGCCATCGTGCGGGCCAGCTTTGCCACATCGAGTTTCCGCCGCGAGGTGATCGGAGCCTGGCTCAACTTCTACGTCCTCGCCCAGACCCTGCCCGAGGCACGGCGGCTCCTCGGCGTCTATCAGTGCCGGCTGCAGTCGAACCTCGTCCATTCGCTGCGACCGCTCGTCGGGCTCAGGGCCGAGGCGGTGGCGCGGTCGCTCGGCGCGCTGATCGACGGGGTCTATATTCGCGAGGCGCTGAAGCCGGCCGCGCCGGACAGCGTCGGCGCGGCCGGGACCGTGCTCGATTGTCTGGAACGGGAGCTTGCGGCATGACCGAGGCGGATTACGTCATCATCGGCGCCGGCTCGGCCGGCTGCGCCATGGCCTACCGGCTCGCCGAGGCGGGGCGGAGCGTTCTCGTCATCGAACACGGCGGGTCGGACGCGGGCCCGTTCATCCAGATGCCGGGCGCACTTTCATACCCGATGAACATGGGAATCTACGACTGGGGCTTCCGGACCGAGCCCGAGCCGCACCTGGGCGGGCGGACGCTCGCCACTCCGCGCGGCAAGGTCATCGGCGGGTCCTCCTCGATCAACGGCATGGTTTTCGTGCGCGGCCACGCCAAGGACTTCGACCACTGGGCAGAAAGCGGGGCGGCGGGCTGGTCCTATGCCGACGTCCTGCCCTACTTCCGGCGGATGGAGACCTGGCACGGCGGCGATGCGGGCGAGTTCCGCGGCGCGAACGGCCCGCTCCACGTCACCCGGGGACCACGCCGCAACCCGCTGTTCCATGCCTTCGTCGAGGCGGGCCGGCAGGCCGGCTACGAGGTGACCGACGATTACAACGGCGAGAAGCAGGAAGGTTTCGGCCCGATGGAGGCGACGATCTGGCGCGGCCGGCGCTGGTCGGCGGCGAACGCCTATCTGAAACCCGCGCTGAAGCGGCCGAACTGCCGGGTGATCCGTGCCCTCGCGCGCCGGGTGGTGATCGAGGATGGCCGTGCGGGCGGCGTGGAGGTGGAACGCGGTGGGCAGGTGGAGGTGATCCGCGCCCGCGCCGAGGTCATCCTTGCCGCCTCCTCGATCAACACGCCGAAGCTTCTCATGCTCTCGGGCGTGGGCCCGGCGCGGCATCTGGCCGAGCATGGGGTCGCCGTTGTGGCCGACCGTCCCGGTGTCGGGGCGAATCTCCAGGATCACCTCGAAGTCTACATGCAGTATGCCTCGCAAGAGCCTATTACGCTTTACAAATACTGGAACCTCTGGGGCAAGGCGCTGGTCGGCGCCCAGTGGCTTTTCACCGGCACCGGGCTGGGCGCTTCAAACCAGTTCGAAAGCGCGGCCTTCATCCGGTCGGACAAGGGCATCGACTACCCGGACATCCAGTACCACTTCCTGCCCATCGCCGTGCGCTACGACGGCCGGGCCGTGGCCGAGGGGCACGGCTTCCAGGCCCATGTCGGCCCGATGCGGTCGAAGTCGCGCGGCGCGGTGACGCTGCGTTCGGCCGACCCGAAGGCGGCGCCGGTGATCCGCTTCAACTATATGTCCCATCCCGACGACTGGACGGAGTTCCGCAAGTGTGTGCGGCTGACGCGGGAGATCTTCGCGCAGGAGGCGTTCCGCCCCTTCGTGAAACACGAGATCCAGCCGGGCCAGACGGTGCAGACGGACGACGAGATCGACGCCTTCCTGCGCGAACATGCCGAAAGTGCCTATCACCCCTGCGGCACCGCGAAGATGGGTCGGCGTGACGACCCGATGGCCGTGGTGGGGCCGGACTGCCGGGTGATCGGGGTCGAGGGCCTCAGGGTCGCGGACAGTTCGATCTTCCCGCGCATCACCAACGGCAACCTCAACGCGCCCTCGATCATGGTGGGCGAGAAGGCGGCCGACCATGTGCTGGGCCGGCCCATGCTCGCGCCCGCCAATTCCGAACCCTGGGTCTCGCCCAGATGGAAGTCGGCGCAGCGCTGAGGGTGGCTTCCTGAGCCCGCATCGGCTCGTCTATGCTGCGCCCGGCACGGCGAGGCAGGGGGGCGGTGATGGACGATCGGGTACGGGAACTGGCGATGCGGCTCCTGAGCAAGGGTTATGACGATCTGGCGCCTCGCGAACAGCGGGTGCTGCGCCAGATCGCCGCGAGGACGGCCATCTCGCGCAACATCAACGAGACCTTTCGCGGCGAGCTGAGCTTTGGCGACCGGGTCGCGGACCGTGTCGCGGCCTTCGGCGGCTCGTGGAGCTTCATCGTCCTCTTCGGCGTGGTGATCCTCGGCTGGGTCGTGGCGAATGTCTGGCTCTTGACCCGACCCGCCGATCCCTATCCCTTCGTCTTTCTCAACCTCGTCCTGTCGATGGTCGCGGCGCTTCAGGCGCCGGTCATCATGATGTCGCAGAACCGTCAGGCCGCGAAGGACCGGATCGCCGCGGCGCATGACTACGAGGTCAACCTGAAGGCGGAGCTTGAGATCATGAGCCTGCACGAGAAGGTGGACGACATCAGGATGCGCCAGCTCGAGACGCTTTTCGCCCGGCTCGAAGGCAAGATCGACCGCCTTGCCGGGCGCTAGAAGGCGGCGCCGATCAGCCCGCGCAGCGAATTGCCCATCCAGAGCCGGGCGCGCGGCAGGTCGGCCTCGGCCAGGACCGCCTCGCGCGCCTGGCCCGACGCGATCAGCTCGCCCCGCAGAACCCCCGGCAGGCACCCGCTCGTCAGGGGCGGCGTCATCAGCCCCTCGCCGAGATCGAAGAAGAGGTTGGTGATGGTGCCTTCGCAGAACTCGCCGCGGGTGTTGAGGAACACCGCCTCGTCCACCCCCTCGGGCAAGGCGGCGCGGGTCCGGTCGTAAAGGCCGCGCTCCGTCGTCTTGTGGCGCAGGCGCAGGTCGTCGGGATCAAGCCGCTCGGCCGCGCGCATCAGGCGCCATCCCGCCGGGTTCGGTGTCAGCGGCGCGGCGGTCATCTCGACATCTCCCACCCGGCCGACGGTCAGGCGGATGCGCAGCGGCGCGGGGTCGGTGACGGTCGCCAGCACCTGGTCGACCGCGGCCTCGTCCCAGTCGAAGCCAAGCTCCGCCGCCGAGGCGCGGGCGCGGGCGAGGTGCGCCGCGATCCGGCGGAACGCGGTCCCGTCCCAGCCGAAGGTCTCGATCAGTCGCGTCCCAGCGCGGCAAAACGGGCTTTCCACAGCGCTTCCTCATATTCGCCCTCGGGCGTCGAATCGGCGACGATGCCGCCGCCGACGCCGAAGCTGGCGGTTCCGTCGTCCGCAAGGGTCAGGGTGCGGATCGCCACGTTGAAGGCGGAACTGCCGTCCGGGCCGAGCCAGCCGATCGATCCGCAATAGGCGCCGCGGGGCGTGGGTTCCAGTTCGCGGATGATCTCCATCGCCCGTATCTTCGGCGCGCCGGTGACCGAGCCGCACGGGAAGAGCGCGCGGAGAAGCGCGGAGGGCTGCGTTCCGGGGCGGAGCCGGCCCGTCACGCGGCTGACCATCTGATGCACGGTGACATAGCTCTCCACTGTGTAAAGTTCGGGCACCCGTACCGATCCGACGGCGCAGACGCGCGAGATGTCGTTGCGGAGAAGATCAACGATCATGAGGTTTTCCGCCCTGTTCTTCACGCTTTGCTGAAGCTCCAGCCGCAGCGCCGCGTCGTGGGCGGGGTTCGAGGCGCGGGGCGCGGTTCCCTTCATCGGCCGGGTCTCGATCACTCCGTCCGCGTTTGTGGAGAAGAAGAGTTCGGGGGAGCGCGAGACGAGCACAGGACAGTCGGGCAGGGCGACAAGCGCGCCGTGTCCCACCGGCTGGCGGGCCCGAAGGGCGCCGTAGAGGCCAAGCGGCGTGCCTGCAAAGGCGGCGCGCATCTGCATCGTGAGGTTCGTCTGGTAGATGTCGCCGGCCCCGATGTAGTCGAGAACGCGGGCCATCGCTGCCGCGTGTTCCGCAGCGCTCCAGTCGGGCGTCGCGGGCGAAAGACGCGCCCCGGCCGCCTCGGCCCCGGCCCGTGCGAGGACGGCCCCGGCGGCGAGGGGGCTGCCGTAGAGCCCGAAGGCGAGAAGCGGCAGGGAGCGCCGGGAGGGCATCAGTCCGGCGAGCCGGGGTTCGAGCGCATATCCCGTCTCGTAGCTGAGGAACCCGGCGGCCCAGAGGCCAGCGGCGCGGGCGGCATCGAGCGCGGCGAGCGCCGGGGCAACCTCTTCGGCCGTCTCCGCCCGGATGATCCGGCCGGGGGCGTCGAAAAGTGCGGGCCCGCCACCGGGGCCGTTCTCGATCAGGATCATGGGGTGCGCCCGAGGTATCGTGCAGCCGCACATAGGACGGCGCCACGCCCGCGGCAATCCTGCGCACGCCGCTTTTCGTCCCGTTCGCGCCTTTGCCCTTCCGGTTTGACCGAGGTCAAAGTATGCGGCGTCCGGCTGCGCCAGACATGGCCGACAATAGAAAGGACTGCGAAATGTCGAATACACCGCACGAACTGCACGAGGAGTTCCCGGCCGAGGCTGCGAAGATCCACGCGCTCAAGGTCTCCAACGCGCATTTCGCCCGGCTGGCCGAGGAATATCACGAGTTGAACCGCCAGGTGCACCGCGCCGAGTCCGGGGTCGAGCCCGTCGATCAGTTCGCCGAAGTCGAAATGCGCAAGAAGCGGGCGGCGCTGAAGGACGAGATCTTCCGGATGATCCAGGCGGCGTGAGGCTCAGCCGATCTCGTAGGGCAAGAGCCCGCGCCGGTTGGGATCGACCCTGAGCTTGCGTTCGAGCGGCGGGACGGAGCGCTGGTGGCACTCCGTCCGGTCGCAGATGCGGCAGGAAATTCCGATCGCCTCGAAGGCGCGGGCGTTGGTCACGTCGAGGTCGTCGGCATAGACGAGGTCCCTGGCGTGGCTGACCTCGCAGCCAAGCCCGATGGCGTAGCGGCGGACGGGTGCCTGGAATGACCCCCCCGGCTTCGAGATGTCGCGCGCGAGGCTAAGGTAGCGAACGCCGTCGGGCGTCTCGGCGAGCTGGCGCAGGAAGCGTCCGGGCGTCTCGAAGGCCTGATGGACGTTCCACAAGGGGCATGCGCCGCCGAAGCGCGCGAACTGGAGCCGCGTGGCCGAATGGCGCTTGGTGATCGTTCCGGCCTGATCGACGCGGACGAAGAAGAAGGGAATGCCCTTCATCCCCGGCCGCTGCAGGGTCGAGAGCCGGTGCGCCACCTGCTCGATCGAGGCACCGAAGCGGTCGGCGAGGCGTTCGAGATCGTGCCGTGTCTCCTGCGCCGCCGCCAGGAAGGCGCGGTAGGGCAGCATCGCGGCGCCTGCGAAGTAGTTCGCAAGCCCGATCTTAGCGATGGACCGCGCCGCTTCCGACTGGAAGCGGGCGAGGTCGAGGGTCGCCTCGATCAGGTCGCGCTGGGTCAAGAGCGCGACCTGGTGCAGTAGCTGGAAGCGCTGCGTCGGCCCGCTGGTGCGGGTGGAGAGCGTCAGCACCTTTCCGGCAAGCGAACGGACCTCCTCCGTGTCGGAAAGTCTGAGCGTGATGCCCTGTGCCGAAAGGGCGGCGCGCGCGGGCTTCGACACATCCGTCAGCGTCCCGTCCGGGGAGGCAAACCGCTCTGCCGCACGGTCCACGGCGTCGAGGTAATTGTCGCAATAGTGAAAGAAGTCGCGCACCTCCTCCCAGGGCGACGCGCGGCTTCCGCCGCCCTCGCGCCCGAGCGCCTCGTCCAGCGAAGCGAGGCGTTCGTGGTTCTGCCGGTAGGCGCGGTGCAGTTCGAGGAAGGCGCGGGCAAGCACCGGCGCGTTCGAGGCGGCGAGACGAAGATCGGCGAGCGGCGGCATCGTGTCGGCGAAGACCGGGTCCGCGAGCGCCTCGCGCATGTCGGAGACGAGCCGTTCGGCATCGCCGGCCGAAAGCTCCGTCACGTCGAGGCCGAATTCCCCCGCCAGCGCCAGGACGACGGCAGCCGAGACCGGACGGTGGTTGTTCTCCATCTGGTTGAGATAGGGGAGGGAGACGCCGAGCTTGGTGGCGAAGGCCTTCTGGGTCAGGCCGAGCCGCGCGCGCGTCTCGCGCAGCTTCGCGCCGGCGTAGAGTTTCTGGGTGGCCATCGCCCCGGGCTCCGCAGCTTTGCGAAGCGAAGGGTAGTCTTTGCAAAGCCGGCTGCCAAGCCCCGTGCCATGGTCCGTGCCGAGCCGCTCAGAGGCCGAGCCGGCGGGCGCGGCGGATGACGAGCAGGATGGAAGCGACGGCGGCAACGGCACAGGCGAACATCAGCACCGCGAGCGGTGCGGCGCCGCCGCCGAGGCCGAGCGCCCAGCCGGCGGCGGCCGAGATCGCCGCGCCCCCGCCGATCATGATCGCGCCGCCGAGGCCCGAGGCCGTGCCGGCAAGCCCCGGCCGGACCGAAAGCATTCCCGCGTTCGCGCCGGGCAGCGCCATGCCGTTGCCGAGGCCGACCGAGACGACGAGTCCGAAGAACGTGTTGGCTCCGGCGAGTCCGGCGAGGGACAGCGCCACGAGAAGGCCCATGCAGACTGCCGTCAGCAGCGTGCCCAGCAGGATCATTCTGTCGATGCCGATCCGGATCGAATAGCGCCCGGCCAGGTAGTTGCCCAGGGCATACCCGACCGCCGGCGCCCCGAGGTAAAGGCCGAGCCGGCCGGGAGAGAGCTGGAAGACCTCGCTGCCGACAAAGGGGGCGCCGCCGAGGTAGGCGAAGAACGCGCCCGAGGCAAAGGCGGCGGAGAGGCTGTAGCCCCAGAACCGTCGCGACGTGAGAAGCTCGGGGTACTGGCGCATCTGGTCGGCGAAGCGCGTGCGATGGCCTGCCGCGGTTTCGCCGAGGTCGGCCCAGATCATCCAGAGGACGGCGACGCCGAGTCCGAAGAGCGCAAGGAAGTTCGCCTGCCATCCGAAAGCCCCGTCGAGGATGCCCCCGATCATCGGCCCGACCATCGGCACGAAGGCCATGCCCATCGTGACGTAGCCGATCATCGAGGCAGCCTCGTTGGCCGGCACCATGTCGCGGATGACCGCGCGGCTCAGCACCATGCCGGCCGCGACCACCGCCTGCATCATGCGGAAGGCGAGGAAGACGCCGACAGTCGGGGCGAAAAGCGTACCCGCCGTCGCGATGAGGAACAAAACGACGGACCAGAGAAGGACGGGCCGACGCCCGAACCGGTCCGAAATCGGCCCGATGACGATCTGCAGGCCGGCGCTGACGCCCAGGTAGAGCGAGACGGAAAGCTGCATCAGCCGGTAGTCGGTGGCGAACCAGTCGGTCATCGCCGGCAACGACGGCAGGAAGATGTTCATGGCCAGCGCCGAGAGTCCCGTGACCGCGACAAGCGTCGCGACGTGCGGGGCTGTGGAGCGGTCGAGAAAGCGGGCGACGGGGCGCGAGGTGGTCATGGCCGAGGCGTAGCGGGCGGAGTGGCGGCTGTCCATGCCCGGAGCGCACAGACGGCTGTGCGGGCCCTCTCAGGCCCAGGGCTGGAAGACGAAGAAGGCGCCCGCCGCGATCAGCGCAAAGCCCACCGCATGGTTCCAGCCGAGCCCCTCGCCGAGCCAGGTTGCCGAGAAGACGGCGAAGACGACAAGCGTGATGACCTCCTGAATGGTCTTCAACTCCGCCGCGGAGAAATGCCCGTGGCCGATGCGGTTTGCGGGCACCTGCAGGAGGTATTCGAAGAAGGCGATACCCCAGCTCACGAGGATGACGACGAGAAGGGGCGTCGTCTTGAACTTGAGATGGCCGTACCAGGCGAAGGTCATGAAGACGTTTGAGGCCAGAAGCAGGCCGATCGTGACCAGGGGAACGGGAATACGGTCCATGATGCCTCGCGCGGTTTTCCGACGCTATAGCCCGCGACGGGCGGCGCGGGAAGTCCGGTAATTTTGCACATTTGCAATTAACTGTCGCACCCTTGCGAAAATGTTGCAAATATCCGGAAATCCGCTTTGACCGGCCGGTGTCAGGGGATAGGGTGCGCCATCGCCTTGAGGGGGACCCGATGAAGGACATTCTCGAACAACTCGAAGCCCGCCGTGCCGCCGCCCGCGCCGGCGGCGGGCAGCGCCGGATCGACGCCCAGCACGCCCGTGGCAAGCTGACCGCGCGCGAGCGGATCGAGCTTCTCCTCGACGAGGGCAGCTTCGAGGAATTCGACATGTTCGTCGCCCACCGCTGCACCGACTTCGGCATGGAGGACGACCGGCCCGCGGGTGACGGCGTCGTGACCGGCTGGGGCACGATCAACGGCCGCATGATCTATGTTTTCAGCCAGGATTTCACCGTCTTCGGCGGCTCGCTTTCCGAGACACACGCCCAGAAGATCTGCAAGATCATGGATATGGCGATGCAGAACGGCGCGCCGGTGATCGGGCTGAACGATTCCGGCGGCGCCCGCATCCAGGAGGGCGTGGCGAGCCTTGCCGGCTATGCCGACGTGTTCCAGCGCAACATCATGGCCTCGGGCGTCGTGCCGCAGATTTCGGTCATCATGGGGCCTTGTGCGGGCGGCGCGGTCTATTCGCCGGCGATGACCGACTTCATCTTCATGGTGAAGGACACGT
>NZ_JAYRTX010000004.1:0-73765 GCF_041919395.1 Albidovulum sp. | reverse complement strand
CTGCCACCGAAGCGGCGACGGAGGCGGAGAGTTCGGCCGCGACCCGCTCGCGTTCTGAGGCGGACCTGCGCGGGGCCATCACCAACGACACGATGAGCGACGACGAAAAGCGCGTCTGGGAGGAAGAGCAGACTCGTGCCGAGGCTGCCGCCAAGCTGCGCGAGGAGGATTACCAGCTCGCCTATGCGATCGACATCCTCAAGGGCCTGTCCGCCATCGCCGCCGCCGAATGATGACCGAGAAGGCCGCCCGCCTGCCCTACCGCCCCTGCGTCGGCGTCGTTCTCGTCAACGACGCCGGCCTCATCTTCGCCGGGCGCCGGCACGACGGCCCGGCTTCCGCCTGGCAGATGCCGCAGGGCGGAATCGACGAAGGCGAGAAGCCGCGCGAGGCGGCCCTGCGTGAGCTTCGGGAGGAGACAGGAGTCTCAGCCGGCCTTGTCGAGTTCGTCGCCAAGTCGCCCGACTGGGTGACCTACGACCTGCCGGAGGAGCTCGTCGGCAAGATCTGGGGCGGCAAGTATCGCGGTCAGCGCCAGCGCTGGTTTCTGTTCCGGTTCCTCGGCCGCGACATCGACATCGACATCGAGACCGACCACCCAGAGTTCGCCGAGTGGCGCTGGGTGAAGGCGGACGAGATGCTGGCCGTCATCGTGCCGTTCAAACGCGCGGTCTACGAGGCGGTGATCAAGGCGTTCCGCCCGCATCTCGCCTGAGGTCGCCGTGCCGGGGCTTTCCACCGGCGGCGCGCGCAGGCATAGTCCGTTTCGGGGACAGTGGAGGACGGTATGGACGGCAGCGGGCTCATCGGCGAGTTGATCGGCGGCAACGGTGCGGTGCTGGCACTCGCGCTCTTCCTTCTGCTCTGCGTCTGGCTGGGCGTCAGGATCGTGCCGCAGTCGGAAAAGCATGTGGTGGAACGGTTCGGCCGGCTCCGCGCCGTGCTCGGGCCGGGCATCAACTTCATCGTGCCTTTCCTCGACCGCGTGGCGCACAAGATTTCGGTGCTCGAACGCCAGTTGCCGAACGCGCTTCAGGACGCGATAACGGCCGACAACGTGCTCGTCAAGGTCGAGACGAGCGTCTTCTACCGGATCACCGAGCCGGAGAAGACCGTCTATCGCATCCGCGACGTGGACGCGGCCATCGCCACGACGGTCGCCGGCATCGTGCGGAGCGAGATCGGCAAGATGGAGCTCGACCAGGTGCAGTCGAACCGCTCCGATCTTATCGCCAAGGTGCGCGAACAGGTCGCCGCGATGGTCGACGACTGGGGGATCGAGGTGACGCGAGCCGAGGTGCTCGACGTGAACCTCGACGAGGCGACGCGGGCGGCAATGCTCCAGCAGCTCAACGCCGAACGCGCCCGCCGCGCCCAGGTGACCGAGGCCGAGGGCAAGAAGCGGTCGGTGGAGTTGAACGCCGACGCCGAGCTTTACGCCGCCGAGCAGCAGGCCAAGGCGCGGCGGATCACGGCGGATGCGGAGGCCTATGCGACCTCGGCCATCGCGGCGGCGATCAAGGAGAACGGGCTGGAGGCGGCGCAGTTCCAGGTGGCGCTGAAACAGGTGGAGGCGCTGACGGCGGTGGGGCAGGGCGCGGGCAAGCAGACCGTGATCGTGCCGGCGAGCGCGCTTGAAGCCTTCGGTGATGCCTTCCGTATGCTGAGGGGGCGCTCGTGACTCTTTGGCAGCTCTGGTGGGTCTGGATGATCGCGGGCGCGGTGCTCGCCATCCTCGAAATTCTCGTATCGGGCTTCATCCTCCTCGGCTTCGCGATTGGCGCGGCGCTGACAGGTCTCCTTCTCTGGCTTGGCGTGCTTGGCGGCTCACTCGCCACGCTGATCCTCGTCTTTGCGGTGGCGTCGCTTCTCGCCTGGCTTGCGCTCCGGCGCGCGTCCGGTGTGCGGGAGGGGCAGGTCAAGGTGTGGGATCGCGACATCAATGAGGGCTGAGTCCGCCATCCTGGATGGCATTGTCGGCGCAAAGATCGCGCTTCTGGCCGGCGCGCGGGTGCTGACCCATCTGCGCGACGAAATCCCGTCTATCCCCTTTCCCGGCCACTGGGACTTTCCCGGCGGCGGGCGGGAGGGCGGCGAGTCGGCCGAGGCCTGTGCGCTCAGGGAACTGCATGAGGAGTATGGGCTGCTCCTGCCGGAGTCACGACTGCTCTGGCGGCGGGACTACCCGTCGCAGCATGTGACCGGCGGGGTCGCAGCCTTCTTCGGCGGCCGTGTCACCGAGACGGAGGTCGCCACCATCGTCTTCGGCGACGAGGGACAGCGGTGGGAGATGATGGCGGTTGCCGACTTCCTCGGCCATGACCGGGCGGTGCCTTACCTGCGTGACCGGCTCGGCGATTTCCTAGCCTCCGGCATCCTGTGATGCTCTGCGCGAATCCCCGCCGTTCGGTCTAGGCTGGACGCATCCCTCGCGATACCCGGAGGCTTCGATTGTTCACTCTCCATGAGATGCCCGGCTGGGGCTCGGCCATCATCGAACTGCAGCTCGCCCATTATGGCCTGCCCTTTGACCTTGTTGAGACAGGCGACGTTTTCCAGGACGCTGAGGCCCGCGCGCGCCTCGCCGCGATAAACCCGCTGGCGCAGGTGCCCACGCTTGTCCTTCCCTCCGGCGTGTTGATAACGGAAAGCGCGGCGATCACGCTCTACCTCGCCGACTTGACCGGACGCGACGATCTGGTGCCCGGTCCGCAAGCGCCCGAGCGCGCGGCCTTTCTTCGCTGGCTCATCTTCATCGTGGCGAACATCTACCCGACCTTCACCTATGCCGATGTGCCGACGCGCTTCGTCGCCGACGGGGGCGCGGCCGCGGCATTCCGCGAACGCGTGGACCTCTATCAGAAGGACCTCTGGCGCCAGGTGGCCCATGCGGTCGGGGAGGCGGGCGGCCCCTGGTTCCTCGGCCCGCGATTTTCGGCGCTCGACCTCTATCTCGCCGTAATGACCCGTTGGCGCCCGCGCGAGGACTGGTTTGCCGTCGAGGCGCCGGGGCTTCTGGCGATCGCAAAGGCGGCCCGGGATCGCCAGAGTATCGCAGCCGCCTACGCGCGCAACTTCCCCTGAGGGCGCTCAGAAGTCGAGGTTCTCGACGCTCAGCGCGTTCTGCTGGATGAACTCGCGCCTCGGTTCCACCACGTCGCCCATGAGCTTGGTAAAGATGTCGTCAGCATCCGCCACGTCCTCAACCTTCACCTGGTTGAGCACCCGCGCCGCAGGGTCGAGCGTGGTTTCCCAGAGCTGTTCCGGGTTCATCTCTCCCAGGCCCTTGTAGCGCTGCAGGGTCAGGCCTTTCTCGCCTTCGGCGAGGATCGCCTTCAGAAGCTCGATGGGGCCGTGGATGAGCTGCTCGCGGTCCTTCCGCACCAGCCGCGCGATTTCGCCGTAAGCCTCCTGCAGCGCCCTGGTGTGGGTCGCCAGCCGCCGCGCCTCGCCGGAACGCAGGATCGCGCCATCGAGCGTGCGGACCTCCTCCACGCCCCTCAGCGAGCGGGCGAAGCGCAGGCCCGCGTCCTGCGTCGGTCGACCCTTCCAGCCGCGTTCATATTCCACCGCCACCGAGTCGAGGCGGCGGGCCACCTCGTCGGCCACCCCCTGCGCGTCGGCATCGACCCGGCCGGGCACCAGGGCACCGGCAATGGCGGCCTGTTCCAGGATGTGCGTCGGATAGTGCGTCGGGAAGGCCAGAAGGCTCTTGCGGACCACCCGCGCCTCTTCGACCAGGCGGCGCAGGTCGGCGCCGGTGATTTCCTCGCCCGAGCCGAGGCGCAACACCGCGCCCTCGGTCCCCTGCTCGATGAGGAAGTCCTCCAGCGCCGCCTGGTCCTTGAGGTAGACCTCCGACTTGCCGCGCGCGACCTTGTAGAGCGGAGGTTCCGCAATGAAGAGGTGCCCGGCGTCGATCAGGTCCGGCATCTGCCGGAAGAAGAAGGTCAGGAGCAGCGTGCGGATATGCGCGCCGTCCACGTCGGCGTCGGTCATGATGATGATCTTGTGGTAGCGCAGCTTCGCAAGGTTGAACTCGTCGCGCCCGATCCCGGTGCCGAGTGCGGTGATCAGCGTGCCGATCATGTCCGATGACAGCATCCGGTCGAACCGCGCCCGTTCCACGTTAAGGATCTTGCCGCGCAGGGGCAGCACCGCCTGGTTCCTGCGCTCGCGCCCCTGCTTGGCCGACCCGCCGGCGCTGTCGCCCTCGACGATGAAAAGCTCGCTGAGTGCCGGATCCTTTTCCTGGCAGTCGGCCAGCTTGCCGGGCAGCGAGGCCACGTCCATCGCCGTCTTGCGCCGCGTCAGTTCGCGCGCCTTGCGCGCGGCCTCCCGCGCCAGCGCCGCCTCGATGATCTTGCCGACGATGATCTTTGCCTCTGCGGGATGTTCCTCAAACCACTCGCCGAGCTTCTCGTTAACAAGGTTCTCGACCGCAGGGCGGACTTCGGAGGAGACGAGCTTGTCCTTCGTCTGGGACGAGAACTTCGGGTCCGGCACCTTCACCGAGAGGACGCAAGTCAGCCCCTCGCGCGCGTCGTCGCCAGTGAAATCGATCTTCTCCTTCTTGGCGATGCCCGAATCCTGCGCGTACTTCGTCAGCGTCCGGGTCAGCGCGCCGCGGAAACCCGCAAGGTGTGTGCCGCCGTCGCGTTGGGGGATGTTGTTGGTGAAGGGCAGCACCGTCTCGTGGTAGCTGTCGTTCCACCACATCGCCACCTCGACACCGATGCCGCTGCGCTCGCCGGTGATGAAGATCGGTTCGGGCATGATCGGGGTCTTGTGGCGGTCAAGATACTTCACGAACTCGCGCACGCCGCCTTCGTAGCAGAGCTCCGACCGAAGGAGCTCCGCACCGCGATTATCCTCCAGGATGATCTTCACGCCGGAGTTCAGAAACGCGAGTTCCCTCAGCCGGGTCTCCAGCGTCTTGAAGCTGTACTCGAGGTTCGAGAACGTGCCTTCCGGATGGTTCGTCTTCGCCGCGGCGAGGAAGCGCACCTCCGTCCCCTTCTCGCCGGGGGCCGCGTCGCCGACGACGCGCAGCGGTTCCACCGTGTCGCCGCCCTCGAACCGGGCGAAATGCTCCTTGCCGTTCCGCCAGACCCTCAGCTCCAGCCAATCCGAAAGCGCGTTCACGACCGAAACGCCGACCCCGTGCAGACCGCCCGAGACCTTGTAGCTGTTCTGGTCGAACTTCCCGCCGGCATGGAGCTGGGTCATGATGACCTCGGCGGCGGAAACGCCTTCGGTCGGGTGCATGTCGGTCGGGATCCCGCGGCCGTTGTCGCGCACCGAGACGGAGTTGTCGGCATGGATGCGCACCCGCACGAAGTTGGCGTGGCCGGCAAGTGCCTCGTCGATCCCGTTGTCCACGACCTCGTAGACCATGTGATGCAGGCCAGAGCCGTCATCGGTGTCCCCGATGTACATGCCCGGCCGCTTGCGCACGGCCTCCAATCCTTTGAGAACCTTGATGGATTCGGCGCCGTATTCGGCCGCCGCCCGCGCTTCCTCGGTCATGCCCGCCTGTCCTTGTTCTTGCCCGCATCTTATAGGCGTTCGGGAGGGGAATGTCACGCGGATGCCACAAGATTTGGTGTGCGCGGGTGGATCACGTGAAGGGAATGACCAGGCCCACGAGAACCAGCAGGAGACCTGAACCGAGGTTCAGCCGATGCAGCGCCCCGGGGCTGCTGAGAACCCTGCGCGCCCGGTCGAAAAAGACGGCCAGCGCGAGGTTCCCCGCCATCGGCACCAGAGCCGAGATGGCGAGAATCGCAGCGACATCGGGCGCGGTGACGCGCGAGAGATCGAAGAACCCCGGCAGGAAACCCATATAGAAGAGGATCGCCTTCGGATTACCGATCACCGCCGCGATCCCGACGGAGAATCCGGCCCAGAGCCCGGGTTTCACAAGCCGGCCGTTTGCGCCGGGTGCCGACGGCGGGCGCCGGATCAGGAGGATGCCCATGACGACGAAGACTGCCGCCGCCACCCAGCGCAGGGCGCTCAGCGCGTCACCATAGAGCGACAGCACCCATGCGAGGCCCAGGATCGCGCAGAATGGCCAGATCAGGTCGCCGAGTGCCACGCCCACGGCCAGGGGCCAGGCTGCCGCCATCCCGCCCGACAGCGCCCGGGCGGTCAGCGCCACCCATACCGGGCCGGGCACCGCCCACAGCCCCGCCATGCCGAGCGCATAGAGCAACAGTTGATGGCCGGTGACGGTCATGGCAGGGTCAGGCTGCCGTCGTCGGCGAGCGGCCAGGAGGGGTTCATCGCCACCTCCCAGACATGGCCGTCAGGGTCGGCGTAGTAGCCCGAGTACCCGCCCCAGAAGACCTTCTCCGGAGCTTTCAGACCCGTCGCCCCGGCCGCGAGCGCGGCCGAGAAGGCGGTGTCTACCTCTGCCTCGGTGCGGAAGTTCTGCGCGAGCGTCATGGCCCCGGTCCCGAGCGTCGCATCGGGCCGGCCCTGGTCGGCGGCGAGGTCGGCGAGGCCGAAGAGGCCGAGGACGGCCCCGTGCATCTGGTAGAAGGTCACGCCCTTTTGCGAGGCCGGATGCGGCACCCAGCCGAGCGCCGCGTAGAAGGCCCCCGACCGGCGGAGGTCGGTGACGCCGAGGGTGATCAGGGTGACGCGCTGAGGGGTCATGGCAAGGTCCTTTCGGTGACGATCGACAGCCCGTTTTCCTCTTTGACCTCATATCCCTGAGCGCGGGTTCCGAGGGTATCGAACAGCTCCGCCCCGGTCCCGGTCAGGAATGCCTGGGCGCGGAGTGCGCAGATCTCGTCATAAAGCGCCGCGCGGCGGCCGGCGTCGAGATGCGCCGCCACCTCGTCGAGAAGCAGGATCGGCGGCGCGCCGAAATCCTCGGCGAGTGCGCGGGCATTGGCAAGGATGAGCGAGAGGAGCAACGCCTTCTGTTCCCCCGTGGAGGCCTGCGCGGCCGGCACCGACTTGGCGGTATAGGTTGCGGCGAGGTCGGCCCGGTGCGGGCCGGCAAGCGTCCGTCCCGCCGCCATGTCGCGGCCGCGTCCCGCCGCCAGCGCCCCGGACAGATCGATCGGTTCCAAGGGAATTTCCGCGCCGTCGGGCCCGACGATGGCGAGTTCCGCCGCCGGGAAGCAGGTGCGGGCATCGCGGCCGGTCGCCGTGACGCGGGCGACCGCTGCCGCCCGGTTCGACTGGATCGCGGCGCCAGCCTCGGCCATCTGCGCCTCGAGCGCGTCGTACCAGCGGGCGTCGCGTACCTCGTCCCTCAGGAGGCGGTTGCGTTCCCGCATGGCTTTTTCGTAGGTCAGGACGGCCTCGGCATGACCCGGCTCGAAGGAGAGCGTCATCCGGTCGAGAAACCGCCGCCGTCCCTCGGCCCCCTCGATCCAGAGCCGGTCCATTGCCGGAACCAGCCAGAGCATTCTGAGGATGCGGCCAAGGGCGGCCTGCGGCGCCGGCTTGCCGTCGATCAAGACGCTGCGCGCGGCGCCGGTTTCGGCAAAGGTCTCGATCTCGTGAACCTGATGCAGGCTCTCGACCTCGGCCGTCACCTTCCAGCCGAGCCCCTCGGGCCGCCGTCCCAGATCTTCCGGCGCGGCGCGACGAAAGCCCCGACCGGGCGAGAGGAGCGAGATGGCCTCCAGCACGTTCGTCTTGCCGGCGCCGTTCGGCCCCCAGAGCGTGACCGGTCGGCCATCGAAGGCAAGCTCGGTCCGTCGGTGCGAGCGGAAGTGCGACAGCACAAGCGATGTGACGACGAGCCGCGGCAAGTCAGGCCCTGCCTTTCATTGTGGCTCAAATACTCCCGCCGGAGGCTCCGGCCAGAGGCCGGATCAGACCCGCATCGGCATCACGACATAGACGGCAGAGGTGTCGTTGCCTTCGCGCATCAGCGTCGGATCGCCGGCCGAGTTGAACAGGAATACCGCGTTCTCGCGGTCCACCTGGCTCGCGATCTCCAGGAGGTACTTGGCGTTGAAGCCGATGTCGAGCCGCTCGTCGCCATAGGCGACCGCCAGTTCCTCCTCCGCGGCCCCGGCGTCGGGGGCGTTGACCGACAGCACCAGCCGGTCGTCGTCGAGCGACAGCTTCACCGCGCGCGAGCGTTCGGAGGAGACCGTCGCCACCCGGTCCACCGCCTTGGCGAACTCGGCAGCGTCAACCTCCAGGCGCCGGGTATTCCCGGTCGGGATGACACGGCTGTAGTCCGGGAAGGTGCCGTCGATGACCTTCGAGGTCAGCGTGATCGCCGGCGTTGCAAAACGCACCTTGGTTTCCGAGACCGAGACCGCGATCTGCGAATCGTCGTCGTCGAGAAGCTTCCTGAGCTCGCCTACCGTCTTCCTCGGTACGATCACGCCCGGCATGTTCTCGGCGCCAGGTGGCAGGGCGGCGTCGATCCGCGCCAGCCGGTGGCCATCGGTCGCGACGCAGCGCAGGACCTTGCCGCCCTCTCCCTCGGCCACGTGCATGTAGACGCCGTTAAGGTAGTAGCGCGTCTCCTCCGTCGAGATTGCGAACTTCGACTTGTCGAAGAGCCGCCGCAGCACCGGTGCGGGGGCGGAGAAGTTGGAGGTGTATTCCGACGACGCCATGACCGGGAAGTCTTCCTTCGGCAGCGTGGCGAGCGAGAACATCGAGCGGCCGGCCTGAACAGTGAGACGGCCGGCCGCGCTGTCATCGGTGAGCTGGATTAGTGCTCCGTCCGGCAGCTTGCGGACGATTTCATGCAGCATCACCGCCGAGACGGTCGTCGCGCCCGGGCGCTCGACCTGAGCAGGGGCCTTGTCCACCACCTCGATGTCAAGGTCCGTGGCCCGGAAGCTGACGGTATTGCCCTCGGCCTCGATCAGCACGTTGGCGAGGATCGGGATCGTGTTGCGGCGCTCGACGACCGACTGGGCCTGACCGACCGCCTTCAGAAGCGAGGCCCGCTCGATGCTGATCTTCATTCTCATCCCCCTGAGGTGCCGGGAGGGGAAAGGTAGCGAATTTCCCCTCCGGCTCAAGATTTTTCGGGAATTTCCATGGAACGGGCGAGGGGGTCAAGGGCGCTTGTCGCGCCCTCACCCTTCAAGCGAGCGGCGCAGCAGGTCGAGATCGTCCGACAATTGGCTGTCGGTCGCCCTAAGCTCCTCGATCTTGCGGATGCCGTGCATGATCGTGGTGTGGTCGCGGCCGCCGAACCGCCGGCCGATCTCCGGCAGGGAACGGGTCGTCAGGGTCTTGGCCAGATACATCGCAACCTGCCGCGGCCGGGCCACGGTGCGCTGGCGCTTCGGCCCGACCATGTCGGTGAGCCTGACGTTGTAGTGCTCCGCGACCTTGCGCTGGATCTCCTCTATCGAGACCTTGCGGTCGGAGGCGCGCAGGGTGTCCGACAGACAGTCCTGCGTCAGGTCCAGCGTGATCTCGCGCCCGACGAGCGAGGCGAAGGCAAAGAGGCGCGCCAGCGCGCCTTCGAGCACCCGCACGTTCGACGTGATCCGGTGGGCGAGGAATTCCAGCACTCCCGGCGCGAGCTTCACCCCCGGGTAGTGGCCGCGATTCATCTCGGCCTTCTGCTGGAGGACACCGAGACGAAGTTCGTAGTCGGTCGGGTGCAGATCGACGACGAGCCCGCATTGCAGGCGGCTCTTGATCCGTTCCTCGAGTCCCTTGATTTCGCCCGGCGAGCGGTCGGCCGAGATGACGATCTGGCGGTTATGGTCGACCAGCGCGTTGAAGGTGTGAAAGAACTCCTCCTGCGTCGAGTCCTTGCCGGCGATGAACTGGAGGTCGTCGACCATGAGGACATCGACGCCGCGAAACAGTTCCTTGAAGGCGATGACCTCGCGCTCGCGCAGGGCCTGGATGAAGCGGTACATGAACTGCTCGGCCGAAAGGTAGATGACCTTCTTCTCGGGGTGCCGGCTGCGCAGTTCGTTGGTGATCGCGTGCATCAGATGCGTCTTCCCAAGGCCGACGCCGCCATAGAGGAAAAGCGGATTGAAGCTGACCGGGCCACCCTCGGCGACGCGCCGTGCCGCGGCATGGGCCAGAGCGTTCGGCTTGCCCACAACGAAGGTGTCGAAAACGAAGCGTGCGTCTAGAGGCGCGCCGGGCAGAGGGTCCTCGGCAAGCGAGGCAGTCAAAGTCGTCGCAGTCGTCGCGGGCCGGCGTGGCGGCCGGGCCGCCGGCAAGGACCGGGCGTCGGCGACGTGGAATTCCACACGCTCGACCTCGAGCCCGGCGTTGTTCAGGTGCTGGCGGATCTGCTCGGCGAAATTGCGTGAGACCCAGTCGCGCATGAAATTCGTCGGCGCCAGGAAGCGGGCTATGCCATCTTGGAACTCCGCGAGCGTCAGCGGCTCGATCCAGGTGGTGAAGTTGTTCTGCCCGACCGTCTTGAGAAGTTCATGTCGCGCCCGCCCCCAGGAGTCTTCGGTCATTTTTTGTGCTCGCGTCTTCCGTTCACTGTCCCGCACTGCAGCCGTGCCGGTCCGTATTCTTCGCGCGAATCCGTCGTTCGCACCCCCGGCGCAAGCAGCATCGAAATCCGGCCACAGCCGGTTCGAGCCGCTTCCTGCCGGAAGCGTTGGTTCATTCGGACATGGCAGCGGCCGGACGACCGGCCTCGAATTACCGGCGCGTGGGCCGTGGCCCGCACCGGAAACACCCGTGCGATGAACTTTCAACGCACGTTCGAACCACCGCAGGGTGCAGCTCCTGCGCGGGTCCAGTGGTTACCGCATGTCCCCCCAAGACGACGTGAATCGCACCGAGACGCTATCAAGGCGGCGGAAGAGGGGGCAACAGAACTTCACGCTTGACTCCCTCTTTGTCTCACCGAATCCGGACGCCTGTGCAAATGGGGCACAGGGGGCATTTTCTCCGGGTGGAGCAGGGCGGCGGAAGAACACGAAAAAGGGCGCTGCCTCTGGCGCGCCCTTGGTCAGGTTTCGGATCGGACCCGGATCAGGCGGTGATCGCCTTCACGCGCGAGGTCAGCCGGGACATCTTCCGGGCCAGCGTGTTCTTGTGCAGGATGCCCTTGGTCACGCCGCGGGCGAGTTCGGGCTGCGCGGCCTTCAGCGCGGCGGCCGCCTTTTCCTGGCTGCCGGACGCGATCGCCTCTTCGACCTTGCGCAGGAAGGTGCGGATCCGCGAGCGGCGGGCCTTGTTCACGTCCTGACGACGGTCGCTCTGGCGCGCGCGTTTCTTGGACTGGGGCGTATTGGCCATGTGACGTCTTCCGGTTTTCGGTTCGGGTAAATCTGAAGCCGCGCTTCTATGCGCGACTCGGGCGCAAGTCAACAGCAGGGACGGAGATTTTTCCGCCTATCTGTCGCGGAACTGGGGCGTACGTTTTTCGAGGAAGGCACTCATGCCCTCCTTCTGGTCCTCGGTGGCGAACAGCCCGTGGAAGAGCCGACGCTCGAAGAGGATGCCCTCGGTCAGCGTCGTCTCGTAGCTGCGGTTCACGGCCTCCTTCGCCGCGAGTGTGGCGAGCGCCGATTTCTCGGCGATCTTGCGGGCTGCCCCCATCGCCTCCGGCAGGAGCTTGACCGCGGGCACGACCCGGCTGACGAGGCCCGCGCGCTCAGCCTCGGCCGCGTCCATGAAGCGCCCGGTCAGGTGCATGTCCATCGCCTTCGCCTTACCAACGAAACGGGTAAGCCGCTGGGTGCCGCCGATTCCCGCGATGACGCCGAGGTTGATTTCGGGCTGGCCGAACCTGGCCGTGTCGGCGGCGATGATGAAGTCGCACATCATGGCAAGCTCGCAGCCGCCGCCGAGCGCATAGCCCGCCACCGCCGCAATGACCGGCTTGCGCGCGCGCCGGAAGCAGTCGTTGATGGGACCGAAGAGGTCGCCGGTGAAGACATCGACGTAGGTCTTGGCCGACATTTCCTTGATGTCGGCGCCCGCGGCGAAGGCCTTCTCCGAGCCGGTTATGACAAGACAGCGCACCTTGTCATTGCTCTCGGCCTCGATGATTGCATCGGCAAGTTCGCCGACAAGCTTCGAGTTCAGGGCGTTCAGCGCATCCGGACGGTTCAGGCGAATCAGGGCAACGTAGTCCTCGATCTCGACGATCAGCGTCTCGTAAGCCATGGTGAGGCCCTTTCTGCGGCTGCGAGGCCGAGTCCTACCAGCCCTCGCGAGAGGATCAAGTCATCTTTGGCAGCGCGGACAGAAGAAGGTTGACCGCCCGGACTGGACAATCCGCGCGACCCGCCCGCCGCATCCAGGAGTCGGGCAGGGCTCGCCCTCGCGGTCGTAGACGCGGAAGGCATGCTGGAAATAACCGAGTTCGCCATCCGCCTGGCGGTAGTCGCGCAAGGACGATCCTCCTGCCTCGATCGCTTCGGCAAGGACCGCACGAATGAGCGGGACAAGCGTCGCGGCGCGGGCAGCCGCGATGCGGCCGGCCTTGCGGCGAGGGTCGATGCCGGCGCGGTGCAGCACCTCGCAGACGTAGATGTTGCCGAGACCGGCGACGAGTTTCTGGTCGAGGAGCGCCGCTTTCACCGGCGTCATCCGCCCGGCAAGCCGCCCGGTCAGGTAGGTTTCGTCGAAGGCGTTGCCCAGGGGTTCAGGACCGATGTCGCGCAGGAGCCAGTGGTCCTCCGCGGTGTCGGTGGAGACAAGGTCCATCGCGCCGAAGCGGCGGGCGTCGTTGAAGGTCACGCGCGCGCCGCCTTCCATGTCGAGCACGACATGGTCGTGCTTCGTGGGCGCCGGGTGGTCATGGTGGAAATCGCCCAGCACGCGGCCGGAAACCAGCATCCGCCCCGACATGCCGAGATGGATCAGGAGCGTATCGCCGGTCGAGAGGTCCGCGAGGATGTATTTCGACCGACGCCGCAGGCCGATGACGCGCACGCCCGTCAGCCGGTCGGCCATGCGTTCGGGGAATGGAAAGCGCAGGTCGCCCCGGCGGACCTCGGCCCGCTCGATCACGCGGCCCTCCATCGCCGGGAGAAGGCCGCGGCGGACGGTTTCGACTTCGGGCAGTTCAGGCATTCGTCGGGGTCCTTCTTGCGGCGCGAACGCCGCATTGTCTCTGCGGCCACAGCTTCTATAACAGGGCCGACAGCGAGCGGACGACAAGGGCCATGAGCGAGAGCGATACCCCGACAACCCACTTCGGGTTCCAGGACGTGCCCGAGGGCGAGAAGGCCGGCATGGTTCATGGCGTCTTTTCCCGTGTCGCGAACCGCTATGACCTGATGAACGACCTGATGAGCGCGGGCATCCACCGGCTTTGGAAGGACGCGATGATGGATTGGCTCGCTCCGCGGCCGGGCCAGGAACTGCTGGATGTGGCGGGCGGCACCGGCGACATCGCCTTTCGCTTCCTCAGGCGCGCGCGCGGTGCCACCGCGACTGTGCTCGACATGACCGAGCCGATGCTGGTCGAGGGTCAGAAGCGGGCCGAGGCCGAACACCTTGCCGACCGGCTTACCTGGGTCGTGGGCGACGCGATGGCGCTGCCGTTCGCGGACAACACGTTCGACGTCTACACGATCAGCTTCGGCATCAGGAACGTGACACGCATTCCCGATGCCCTCTCGGAAGCCTTCCGCGTGCTGAAGCCCGGCGGGCGAATCATGGTGCTGGAGTTCAGCCAATTGCCGGATCCGGGCCTGCAATGGCTTTATGACCGCTACTCCTTCAACGTGATCCCGGTGATGGGCAAGATCGTCGCGAACGACCGTGAGAGCTACCAGTATCTCGTGGAATCGATCCGCAAGTTTCCCGATCAGGAGACATTCGCGGGGATGATCCGGGCGGCCGGCTTCAACCTCGTTAAGTACCGCAACCTGACGATGGGCGTCGCCGCGCTCCACTCCGGCTGGAAGCTCTGACGTTGCGGGGACCCCACAACATCTGGCGGCTGATCCGCACCGGGGCGACCTTCGAGCGGACGGGCGCGATGAAGCTCGCGCTCGAGGCGATGGAGGTGCCACCCCGGCTCAGGGTGCTGGCGCGGGTGCTCGGGTGGCCGTTCAAGTGGCTGGGCTATCCGGGCGACCCGGCGCTGCCGCCGGTGACGCGGGCGCTCACTGCGCTCGGGCCTGCATACATCAAGTTCGGCCAGGTGCTGTCGACCCGCCCGGACGTGGTGGGCGGGGAACTTGCCGACCAGCTTCGGGTGCTGCAGGACAAGTTGCCGCCTTTCCCGACGGTAGTGGCGAGGGCTACCTTCCGCGACGAGATCGGACAGGACGTGGACGCGCTGTTCAGCGAGTTCTCTGAGTCGGTAGCGGCAGCGTCCATCGCGCAGGTCCACCGCGCCCGCCTCACCGGGACCGGCGAGGAGGTTGCCGTCAAGGTCCTCCGACCCGGGATCGAGCGCGCCTTCCGTCGCGATATCGACGCCTTCCATTTCGCCGCGCGGATGATCGAAGCACTGTCGCCCGCCTCGCGCAGGCTCCGCCCGACCGATGTCATCGCCCATTTCGAAAGCGTCGTGATGGGAGAGCTCGACCTCAGGCTGGAGGCGGCCTCTGCTTCAGAGTTCGCGGCGAACACCGAGGGGGATGCCGGGTTCCAGGTGCCGAAGCCCTTCTGGAACCTTTCGTCGCGCCGGGTCATGACACTCGGCTGGGCGGAAGGCATCCCGATGGGCGAAGTGGCGGCAATCCGCGAGGCCGGGCACGACTGCGTGGCGCTTTCCGAGCGGGTCCTGCAGCTCTTCCTCAGCCATGCCCTGCGCGACGGCTACTTCCACGCCGACATGCACCAGGGCAACCTCAAGGTGGCGGCGAACGGTGACATCATCGCCTTTGACTTCGGCATCATGGGCCAGATCGACGAATACACGCGCCGTGTCTATGCCGAGATCCTGATCGGTTTCATCCGCAAGGACTACCGCCGCGTCGCGGAGGTGCATTTCGAGGCCGGCTATGTCCCGTACGACCGCAACATCGACGACTTCGCCCGCGCGCTGAGGGCGGTGGGCGAGCCGATCTTCGGCATGGACGCGAGCCATATCTCCATGGCGCGGCTCCTGGCCTATCTCTTCGAAGTGACCGAGCGGTTCGGCATGCAGACGCGGACCGAGCTTATCCTCCTGCAGCGGACGATGGTCGTGGTGGAGGGCGTGGCGCGGTCGCTCGATCCAAACGTGAACATGTGGCAGGTCGCGCGCCCGGTGGTGGAAAGCTACATCCACGCGAACCTGGGGCCACGCGCGCTGATCCGCGATCTCATCCGCACCGCGCGCGTGCTCGGCCGATTCGGTCCGCGACTGCCACAGATGGTGGAAGCTCTGCTGATCCGGCAGGCCGAAGCCCCGCCGCAGGCGTCGCGTCCGGATCGGACGCACGCGGCCGCGCTCGTTCTGCTCGGAGCATTGGCCGGCGGCGCGGCGGGGGTTGCGCTGGCACTGTTCTGACCAAGTTCAACGTCACCCCAGGCCCGGGCTTCGGACGGCGCGGATGTCGGCGGGCGCAACGGTCGCTCCGCCTTCGAGAACGAGAAACACCCCGCCTGCGCCATTCCGCACCTCGTTCACCCGGCCGTAGGCTTCCACCGCGGTGACCTCTGCAAGTTCTCCCGCCTTGTAGTTCTCGAGCCGGAAGGCGTAGCTGCCCGTGGGCAATGGACCGCCTGCCGCGTCGGTGCCGGCCAAGAGCACCGGTTCATCCGTGATGGGAATCGGGTGCCGCGCGACCTCCTTCCCGGCCGCGTCCACGACGACGAGGACGGCATCGTCCGTGCCGTCGGCCGGGGCGGGGTAGAGTGTCAGGGGCGTGCCTTCGAAAAGCACCGGCGCCGTGACGCGGGCCTCCATCCCAACCCAGGCTGCCATTTGCGCCATCCCCGACAGCCCAAGCTGCGTCGACAACGATTCAAGCAACGTGTTTGTCTTCACCTGCTGTTCGACACCCGAGAAGGTGGCGAGCTGGGCGGCATAATCGGAAGACTGGATCGGGTTCAGCGGATCCTGGTTCTGCATCTGGGTCGTGAGCATCACGAGGAAGGTCTCGAAGTCGCTGTCGATCAGCGTTCCCTGTTTTGGGGTTGCCTGCCCGGGGGTGGGACTTTGCGTGGTGGCCGAGGTGACATCCATCGGCGGCTCCTTTCACAGTCTGAGGTCAAGTCCGCCCCCGGCCCCGGATTGCGCGCGACGATCAAGGAGGCGCGGCGCGCGCGCGCCGTTGTTCTCAGGCCGGTCAGCGGACCGTTGGTCGGTTGTCTCCTGCTCTTGCCGGTTCCCCGCCGTGGAATCGCCGTGGCCGAAGCTGAAGTTCAGGTTCGTGAAACCGAGGTCCCGGAAGTCCTGTGCGAGCTGATCGATATGCCTCCGCATCAGGTCGATGGTTTCCGGGCGATCGGCCTGGATGGCGAGCGTCAGCGTACCATCCTGAGTGGTGAGCGTCATCCGTACCCGTCCGAGTTCCTCCGGCGACAGCGTCAGTTCGACGGGCCGGTCGGGAAACGACGCAACGGTTTCCGCGAGACGCTGGCCGAAACCGGCCGGAAGGGCCGATGAGGGGAGTGGCTGCGGCCGATCGGAGAGAGGGTGCGTCGCCGCCTGTTCGGGGCCAACCCCGTGATCCGTGGTGACCTCGGCTGCGCCGGGAGGACCGGGATCCGGTCCTTGAATGTCGATCCCGGGTAGGTTGGTTCTCGCCGAGGTGATGACCCGTGCCCTTTGCTCCGGCAAGGCAGTTTCCGGTTTCCGGTCGTGATCGGCGGAAGCCCCTTCGGCCGGTACCTCGGCCGGGTGTCTGCCCGACGGCGTGGCACCTGTTGCCCCGTTGTCTCCGGTCGCAGCGGGCGGAGCGCGGCTGGGCGATTCAGGTACCGAACGGGTCGGGGGCGCGGCAACTGGTCCGAGGCCGCCACGTTCAGTTGGTGGTGATGTCTCCGAACCCGGCTTTGCCGTCGTTGTGTGCCTGCCGGATTCCGCCGGCTCCGGTGTCGCGCCCGTGCCGGTTACCTTTGCCGGGGTGCCATCATCATTGTCCGGACCGGGTTGAAGGCCCGTCAGGTGGCGCGTCGGCGTCGTTGCGTAGATGTGATTCGACTCCGCCGCGTCGATCGGAGGCGGGGAGACGGATACGGCCACCATCGCGGGCAGGCCCGTCGGCGAGGCCCCTGTCAACGTTACGCCCGCCACGATCGGCTGGGCGGGCGTCGGGACCTGGCCCTGGGACGGCACGCCGCCGCCATGATCGATCCCGCGCGGGCCCGCTGCGGGTGCCTCGGCGGGTCCGCTGCCCGACGGTGGACGGCCCGATGCAGGCGGAGCACCCGCGGATGAGGCCGGCGGCAAGGTATCCGGGGTCGCGCGTTGCGCGGGCTGGGGCGCGTCCGGCGTGCTGACCGGCCGCTGCCAGGACGCAGGTTGCACGGGGATATCGGCCGAAAGTCCCACTGGAGGCAGAATGTCAGGCGTGAGTTCGGTGACTGCGGTGCTGACGAGGCGGGAAAGGGCTGGCGCCGGAACCTCAGGCGGCTGGGGCGACACAGGCACCGGCGTCGGGGGCGAGGCGCCCGCGACGGCCGTCTTGTCCAAGGCGTCCGCGCTGTCGAGGTCCCTGTCTTCGCGTGCCGGGGATTGCGGTGCGGCAAGATCGCGATTGGCTGCCGCTTCGGTCGCTGCGGACGCTTCTGCCAGGCCCGGTGCCTCAGGCTGCGGGAGACGTCCGAGCACGGCCAGGAAGGCGGCGAGGGTGTCCGGATTGCCCGGTACGGCGCCATGTCTTGGCGGCGTGTTTTCCGCCTGGGGGATGCTGATCCGGCCGGGATCGGTCAAGGGAATCGGTGTCATCGGTTCACGACTTCTGCCAGTGCGACACGGACTATTTCAGCGGTGGGTTACCGATCCTTTACCGTGATGGAGCCATGGTTCGGCGAATGCATGCATTTGGAGCTATGCCGATGGCCGACCTTACCCTTCCCGGCACACGGTTTTCTCCGTCGGTCTCGCTCGGCCGCGAACCGGTCGTTGGCGACCGCGCCCTGCGTGACGCCGCCGTTGCGCTGGAGGCGCAGTTCCTCTCCGAGATGTTGAAATCCGCCGGACTGGGCGAAACACCAAAATCCTTCGGCGGCGGCGTGGGCGAACAGCAGTTCGCCTCGCTGCTGCGCGACGAGCAGGCAGCCGCGATGGCCCGCCGGGGCGGAATCGGCCTTGCGGAGACCATCTTCGAAGCGATGAAGCGGAGGGCCGGTGATGAGGGGTGAACGTGAGGACGTGCTCGCGGCGCTGCGGACGCTGATCGAGCGCGAGTCAGACGCGATCCGTCGGGGCGCCCTTGCCGAACTACCGGTGCTGGGCGCCCGAAAGGCAGCGCTCATCGAGGCGCTGTCGCCGGCGCTGGATGTGAACGCGGCAGCCGATCTGCATGGCCTGCGGGCTGATTGTGAGGCCAACGGGCGTCTCCTTAAGGCGGCGCTCGACGGCATAGCGGCCGCCCGGGCGCGCCTCGCGGCGATCCGGCATGCGGGTTCGGGGCTTGATACCTACGACAGCGCGGGGCGCTCGCGGCGTGTGAGCTTCGCCACCCTCACGGTGGAGCGCAGAGCCTGACCGCGGGCCGGTTCGTTAAAATCCTGCGCAAAGAACGAGCGCATTTAGCGAAGTCTTAGATTCTCGCCCGCAAGTTCGACCCTGCATCCGGAAACGGGTGGCGCGATCCGGCTACCGCCGGCCCGCACCGGTCAGAACGCCATGGGCGCCGTCCAGCGACGGCAAGCGAAACCCGGCGCAAAGCGCCGATCTACGAAGGATCAAAGCATGTCGAGCATTCTTACGAACTCGAGCTCCATGGTGGCGCTCCAGACGCTGAAGGGCATCAACTCCAACCTGTCGAAGACCCAGGACGAAATCTCCACCGGCAAGTCCGTAGCCTCGGCCAAGGACAATGCCGCTGTCTGGGCGATCTCGAAGGTGATGGAGGCGGATGTGAAGGGCTTCAAGGGGATTTCGGACAGCCTCGCGCTGGGCGAATCCACCGTCGCGGTGGCGCGCCAGGCGGCGGAGACGGTCACCGACCTTCTGACCGAGGTGAAGGGCAAGATCGTCGCCGCGCAGGAAGACAACGTCGACCGCGCCAAGATCCAGACCGACATCGACGCACTCGTCGATCAGATCAACACCGTCGTCGGGGCGGCCCAGTTCAATGGCCTCAACCTCGTGGACGGGTCGCAGACGACGGTCGATGTCCTCGCGTCTCTCGACCGCCAGTCGAACGGGACGGTGACGACGTCGTCCATCTCGATCACGGCGCAGGACCTTTCGACCGGCGGCTACACCGCTTCCAACATCTTCAGTGCGTCCACCGCGGGCACGATCTCTACCGCCGGCGACACTTTCGTCACCACGCTCGATCAGGCGGGCGGCTCGGACGACCTGACGATCGCCAACGGCGGCACGTGGGCGGCGGGCGACAAGGTGTCGATCACCATCGGCGACAAGACCGCCTCCTACACCGTGACATCGAACGATGTGCTCGCGTCCTCGTCGACCGACGACCTCGTTGCCGTAGGGCTAAAGAACGCGATCGACTCGCTCGGGATCGCGAACTTCTCGGTCGACTACGACAGCGCAAACCCCGGCCAACTGGTCTTCACCAACGGCGGGACCGCCGATCTCTCGGTTACGGGTCAGTTCCGCAACGCCGGCTCCGGCGGGCTCGGCACGCTTTCCACGATCGACGTCTCGACCGCCTCGGGGGCTGCGGCGGCACTGACCGAGATCGAGACGCTGATCCAGACGGGTATCGACGCCGCCGCCGAGTTCGGCTCCGCGGAGAAGCGGATCGATATCCAGAACACCTTTGTGGGCAAGCTGTCCGACGCCCTCAGGGCGGGCATCGGCTCGATGGTGGACGCCGACATGGAGGAGGCCTCGGCACGGCTGCAGGCGCTGCAGGTGCAGCAGCAGCTCGGTATCCAGTCGCTGTCGATTGCCAACCAGGCGCCGCAGAACGTGCTGTCGCTCTTCCGCTGAGGAGCGTTTTCGGGGCGCCCGAACGGCGCCCCGGGTCCCACGGAAAACCCGTGATCTGACGAAAACCGTCATCGGAAGGTATCCCAGTGAACGCTCACCTGATGGCCAGATCGGCCTATTCCGGCGCTGCAATTCCCACCCGCACGGGGCGCGGCACCGAATACGAAATCTTTGCCCGCGTCACCCGCCGCTTGCGCCAGGCGCAGGCTGGCGAGGGCGGGTTCGCGGCACTTGTGCGCGCGCTGCACGATAATCGCAGTCTCTGGACCGCGTTGGCGGCCGATGTCGCGGTCGAGGCGAACGAACTGCCAAAACCGCTCAGGGCGCAGATCTTCTACCTCGCACAGTTCACCAATGAACACAGCCGCCGCGTGATGGCCGGCGACGCCACCGTCGATGTTCTGATCGACATCAATACCGCCGTCATGCGCGGGCTGAGGGGCGAGGGGGAGGGTGCATGAGCGGCCTTGTCCTGAAGCTCGCCCCGCGCGAACGGGTCCTTATCAACGGCGCGGTGATCGAGAATGGCGACAAGCGTTCGCGCCTCGCCATTCTCACGTCGAACGCCCACATTCTCAGATTGCGCGACGCCATCCATCCCGAAGAGGTGAACACGCCCGTCCGCCGGGTCTGCTACATCGCCCAACTGGTGCTCTCCGGCGATGCCGACCCGCGAGAGGCGCGCCCGCAGATCATCCGCGGGATCGAACAGTTGAGCCAGGTTTTTACCGATCATGACAGCCGTTCGCACCTGACCTTGGCCACGGAAGCGGTGCTCGACGCCCAGTTCTACCAGGCAATGAAGTCGCTCCGATCGCTCCTGCCGCGCGAGGCACGGCTCATGGCCGCGGCGGGGCCATGAGCTTCACGCCCGTCGTCCCCGTCGGCGGCTACGCAGGCTGGACCTTCCTCGCCCGTACCCGCGAGGCGCAAAAGCAGGCCTTCGTCGCCTCCGCGTCCCAGCAGCGGGACGAAGCGTACTTCAGGGCAAAGATCGGCGGCATCTCCACTGCGGAAGAGCTGGTGGCAGATCGCCGGCTTCTCTCGGTTGCCCTCGGCGCCTTCGGGCTCGAGGCGGACATCGACAACCGCTACTTTATCCGCAAGGTGCTCGAGGATGGCACGCTGACGCCCGGGGCGCTTGGCAACAAGCTCGCCGACAAGCGCTACCTCGAGTTCTCGAAGGCCTTCGGCTTCGGCGACTACGCCACCCCGCGGACGAAGCTTTCCGACTTTGCCGACAGGATGCTCGAAAGTTACGAGACCCGCAGCTTCGAGGCTGCCGTCGGTGCGCAGAACGATGACATGCGGCTTGCGATGAACGCCGAAAGGGAACTCGCCAGGCTCGCCGGCCGCGCGGGCAGCGATGATGCGAAGTGGTTCGAGGTGATGGGCTCGCCGCCCCTGCGGGAGGTGTTCCAGACCGCGCTCGGCCTGCCCTCGGCCTTCGCCAGGCTCGACCTCGACCAGCAACTCGGCGTCTTCCGGGAGCGGGCGGAGCGCGTACTCGGCGATGCAGAGATCAGCCAGTTCGCCGATCCCGGCAAGATCGGGAATCTGGTGCGCGTCTTCCTCTTGCGGGCCGAGAGCGGCGCCGCGGCCAGCGTCTATTCGGCCCGGTCCGCAGCGCTCACACTGCTGCAATCCGCGGGGCCGCGCGGAACGCTCGTGTCGCGGCTGGTCTGACCCGTGCCGGCCCTGGGGCAGGGTCTCGGACGACCCCCGGTCCACCAGGGCGGAGCGCCCCTCATCCGTCAGTTCCCCCGTTCCGGTCCCGCCCGGTCGAGGATCGCCCGGAGGCGTGCGAAGCTCTCAGTCGCCCCCTCCGGGGCGTCTTCCGACAGGAACGCATCGAGCGCCGGCCAGACACGGATCGCCGCATCGACCTGCGGGTCGCTGCCCGCGGCGTAAAGGCCCGCCTGAATCATCATCTCCGCCCGGTCATAGGCGCCGAGGAGCCGTCGTGCTCGGGAGATGAGCGCATTCTCTGCCTCGGTCGCCGCGTGGGGAAGCGAGCGCGATACCGAGCGAAGAAGATTGATCGCCGGGTAGCGTCCGCGCTCGGCGATCTCGCGCTCCATCACCACATGACCGTCAAGCACGCCGCGCAGGATGTCGGCCACGGGCTCGTCCATGTCCGACCCCGCGACGAGAACGGAGAAAACGGCGGTGATGTCGCCCGTCCCCTCCGTGCCGGGGCCCGCGCGCTCGGCCAGCGACATGATGAGATGAGAGGTCGAAGGCGGAAAGCCGCGGAGCGAGGCCGGCTCGCCGGCCGCCAGCGCCACCTCGCGGTGCGCCTCGGCAAAACGGGTGATCGAATCGGCAAGGAACAGCACCTGACGGCCCTCGTCGCGGAAATGCTCGGCCACCGCCATCGCGGTCCAGGCGCAGCGCCGGCGGACGAGCGGCGACTGGTCCGACGTCGCTGCGACGATCACGCATTTGGCCATCCCCTCGGGGCCGAGCACGCCTTCGACGAATTCCCGCAGTTCCCGGCCGCGTTCGCCCACGAGCGCGATGACTGTCACGTCCGCTTCGACGCCGCGCGCGAACTTCGCCAGCAGCGATGACTTGCCGACGCCGGAGCCGGCGAAGAGGCCGATCCGCTGCCCGCGGACGAGCGGCAGGAGCGTGTTGAAGATGGCGATGCCGGTTTCCAGCCGGGACCCAAGGCGGCGGCGCCGGGCCGGGGCCGGCGGGGATGCGCGCAGCGGCCGTTCGCGCGTCCCGCGCAGAAGCGGCATCCCGTCGGTCGGGCGGCCGAAGGGATCGATGATGCGGCCGATCCAGCTGTCGTCGGGGGCGACTCCGACGGTGCCGAGGTTCTCGACCCGGTCGCCGAGGCGAACGCCGTCCGCGGGCTCGTCGGTCAGGATCGTTGCGCGGCCGTTGCCAAGCGCCACGATTTCGCCACCGGCATGGCTGCCGCCGGCCAGTCGCACCCGGTCGCCGAGCCGCCAATTCTCGCCGATCCCCCCGACGGTCAGTACACCGCGGCCGACCTCCGTCACGCGCGCAAGCCTGCACACCGCGCTGCAGCCGCCGATTTCGGCCCGCAGAATCTCAAGCCCGAGGATCGCCATTCTGGTCTCCTTTTGTTCGCAACCGTTTCTAAAGGAATCGGGGTTAAGGCTTGATTGAAAGTTCGGAGGAGAAACCCCGATGTTCGAGAAACCCGAGGTGCTGACGATCGCCTCCTCGCTCGCGGCGCACGCCGCAGCGCGGCAGTCCGCGATCGCACGGAACGTTGCCAACGCCGATACGCCCGGCTACCGCGCCCAGGATCTTCCCGATTTCGCCGAACTCTATCGAGCCCGTGACGCCGTGCCGCTCCGTACGACGCGCGCGGGCCACATCGCGGAATCCGACCGCACGACATCGTCTTCTCCCTCGGACCGGGCCGGGCCGGGGTCACGCTCACCCAACGGCAATTCGGTGTCGCTGGAGACCGAGATGGTGAAGGCCGCCGATGTGAAGCGCGAGCACGATCTTGCGCTGGCGGTCTACGGCAAGTCGCTCGCCATCCTGCGGGCGAGCCTCGGGCGGCGCTGAGGGGCTTGAGAAATGAGCGGCTTCACCCCTTCCCTCTCGATCGCGGCGAGCGGCATGGAGGCGCAGGCCATGCGGTTGCGCCATGTGTCCGAGAATATCGCGAACGCGGACACGCCCGGCTATCGCCGCAAGGTCGTGAGCTTCGAGGCCGTGATGCAAGATGGCCGGAAGACCGGGGAGGTCCGGCTCGGCGAGGTGGAACTCGACCGGTCGGAACTCGCGAAGGTGCTCGACCCGGGCAATCCTCTCGCGGACGAGAATGGCTACTACGACGGCTCGAATGTCGATCTGGTGGTCGAAATCGCTGACGCGCGCGAAGCGCAGCGCAGCTACGAGGCGAATCTCAGGATGTTCGATCAGGCCCGGCAGATGTCGGCAAGCCTGCTCGACCTCTTGCGCCGATAATCCGAGTGGAGGTCCAGAATGGACATCAGAACCTCATTCGCCACGCAAGTCTACGCGCAGGCCCGGCCGGCGACGCAACCGGCTTCGAACGTGGCCGGGCCGGCCGGCGCCCTGGGCGGGTTCGCACAGGCGCTGGGCAGTTTCGCCGACACTTTGAAGGCAGGCGAAGCAACCGCAAGTTCCGCAATGACCGGTGGCGCGGACCCCCATGCATTGGTCGAGGCGCTTGCCGCAAGCGAACTGGCGGTGGAGACGGCCGTTACGCTGCGCGACAAGGTCGTCGAAGCCTATCAGGAAATCCTCCGGATGCCGGTGTGACGATGGAAGAGGCGGTCTTCTTCGACACGATGCGCCAAGGCCTCTGGATTTCAGTCCAGATCTCGGCTCCGCTTCTTGCGGTCGCGTTGGTCATGGGCGTGGCGATCGGCCTGCTCCAGGCGCTGACCTCGGTCCAGGAGATGACCCTCACCTTCGTGCCCAAGGTGGGCGCGATGATCGCGGTCTTCTGGGTCTCGATGAGCTACATGTCGGGCGCGCTGGTAAGCTTCTTCCAGGATCGGATCGTGCCGATGATCGCGGGGATCTGAGCCATGGAGAATGCGGTCTATACGACGCTCAACCGTCAGTCGGGTCTCATGGCCGAGATGCGGGCTGTGGCGAACAACATTGCCAATCTGTCCACAACCGGCTTTCGCAAGGAAGGCGTGATCTTCACCGAGCACGTGGCCGACCTTGGGCGCGACGAGCCGTCGCTTTCGATGGCCACCGCAGAGGGTCGGCTCGTCAATCTCGCACAAGGCACCCTGGTCAAGACCGGCGGCACATTCGACCTCGCCATCGAGGGCGAAGGATTCTTCCAGATCGACACGCCCGAAGGCCCCCGGCTGACGCGGGCGGGCGCCTTCACCCCTTCGGCGGAGGGTGAACTGGTTACGGCGGACGGCTACCGGCTTCTCGATCTCGGAGGCGCACCGGTCTTCGTTCCGACCGACGCTGGCTCGGTCGCGGTTGCACCGGACGGCACCTTCTCGGCGGGCGGGAACCCGGTGGCGCAGATCGGGCTTTTCCGCCCTGTCGATCCGGCGGGACTGCTGCATTCCGGCGGCACTCGGTTCGAGGCGCCGGCAGGCATTGAGCCCCTTGATGGCGGCACTATATTCCAGGGTTTTCTGGAAAACTCGAACGTCGATCCGGTGGCGGAAATAGCCCGCATGATCGAAGTTCAACGCGCCTACGAGATGGGCCAGGGATTTCTCGACAGCGAGGATCAGCGCATCCGCGCCGTCATCCAGACTCTCGGCAGAAGCTAAGGAGGAAGACGCATGCGCGCACTTCAGATCGCCGCGACGGGCATGAGTGCCCAGCAGATGCGGGTGGAGGTGATCTCCAACAACCTCGCGAACATGTCCACCACCGGCTACAACCCGCGACGGGCCGAGTTCGCGGACCTGCACTACCAGCAGTTCACCCGCCCCGGCACGATCAGCGCCAGCGACGGCACGGTGGTACCGACCGGGGTGCAACTCGGCCTCGGCGTTCGCCCGGCCGCGGTTACGATAAACGTTTCGCAGGGATCTCTCTCGGCCACCGGTGGGGATCTCGACTTGGCAATCGAGGGTCTCGGCTATCTCGAAGTGACGCTGCCATCGGGCTTGTCCGCCTATACCCGCGACGGGGCGCTGAAGAGGTCCGCAGACGGGTTGATCGTGACATCCGACGGCCACCAGGTGGCGCCGGGCATCACCATTCCCGCGGACGCGCGGACGATCTCGGTCAATGCTGCGGGCGAGGTCTATGCCTACTTCAGCGACCGGGTCCAACCGGAACTCCTCGGCCAGTTCACCCTTGCCGGCTTTGTGAACGAGAAGGGGCTGGAGGCGATCGGCTCCAACCTCTTCCTCGAGTCCGCGGCCTCCGGCCCGGCGGTGGTGGCCGCACCGGGGGAAAGCGGGGTGGGCACCCTGCGGCAGGGGTTCCTGGAGGAAAGCTCCGTCGATTCGGTGCGCGAGATCACGGACCTGATCGAGGCGCAGCGCGGCTACGAACTGAACGCCAAGGTGATCACTGCAGCCGACCAGATGCTCTCTGCCACGACGCAGGTGCGCTGATGTGGTGGCTGGCGATTCCGCTCCTTCTGACGCTGGTGGTTCCGGCCAGGGCGGAAACGGTCGTAGCGGCGCGTACACTTCGGGCTCAGTCCGTCCTCGGCCCCGACGATGTTGCTGTGGTCGACGAAGTGGTTCCCGGAACAGCCAGCGACCCGTCCGAGGTCATGGGGCTTGAAACCCGGGTGACGATCTATCAGGGCCGACCGATCCGGTCCGTCGACCTCGGAGCCCCGGCGATCGTGGACCGGAACCAAGCGGTGATCCTGATGTATGCGGCCGGACCGCTCATCATCACCGCCGAGGGCCGCGCACTCGGCCGGGGCGGTGCGGGCGATCGGGTCAAGGTTATGAACGTCGCTTCCCGCGCGGTCGTTCTCGGCGTTGTTGCCGACGATGGATCCGTGCGGGTCTCGGCCAATCGATGACGGGGAGTTACCGGATGAGATACGGAGCGGTGCTGGCCTTCGCGGCCATGCTGTGTGGATGCCAGCGGCTAGAGGATGTGGGCAAGGCGCCTGCCTTCACGCCGGTCGAGGCGGGCGGCGAGTACTACGCGATGACGACACCCGGACTGCCCGAGGTGCAGCCGCAGGGGTACTCGGGCGACGAGGCTTCGCTCTGGACTGGCGGACGCGGTTCGCTTCTCGGAGACCGCAGGGCAGGCCAGCGCGGCGACATCCTGACCGTGGTGATCGAGATCGACGACAAGGCGGAGATCTCGAACACTACCGGACGGTCGCGCTCCGGCTCCGACAGGATGGGCATTCCGAACCTGCTCGGCATCCCTCAGAGGATCGACGGGAACATGCCCGCCGGCGCGAGCCTCGCCGATGCCTTTGGCACCAATTCATCCTCCGACTACCAGGGCAACGGCAGTGTCGCACGAAAGGAAAAGCTGACCCTTCGCGTCGCTGCGACCGTGGTGGAGGCGCTGCCGAATGGTGTCCTTCGAATCCAGGGCTCGCAGGAGGTCAGGGTCAACTTCGAGGTGCGTGAACTGATCGTGCAGGGCTTTGTCCGACCTGCGGACATCTCGCGTCAGAACGAGATCACATATGACAAGATTGCCGGCGCGCGCATTTCCTACGGTGGCCGCGGGCAGATCACCGATGTCCAACAGCCACGCTACGGACAACAGATCGCCGATGCCGTCCTGCCATTCTGAGGTGCCCGATGCGCAAGCTTCTGCCCATGCTCCTCGCGGTTGTCGGCCTCATCGGGGGGGGTGGCGCCGGCTTTCTGCTCCGGCCGCCGCCCGAGGAGAAGGTGGCGATCAATCCTTGCGGCGATCCCGAAGCAGGCGAATCCGCGCATGACGCTGCCATACCCGGCAAGGCGGCGGAGAATGACCCTGAAGCGCTGCCCGCGCACGAGTATGTCAAGCTCAACAATCAGTTCGTCGTGCCGGTGGTCGAGAGTGGCGAGGTCGCCGCACTCGTGATCCTGTCGATCACGCTCGAGGTGACCGCCGGCGCAACCGAGCAGGTTTATGCCCGCGAGCCGAAGCTCCGCGACGTGTTTCTCCAGGTGCTGTTCGATCATGCCAATACCGGCGGCTTCGGCGGAGCCTTCACGGAATCGGACAACATGGAAGTGCTCCGAAACGCGCTTCTGGAGGTCGCGCGAAAATCGCTCGGCGCGGTAGTCGCCGACGTTCTGATCGTCGATATCGTCCGCCAGGACAGCTGAGGTTCCGCAACTGTGGTGACTTCGCGCTGCGACCCGGAAACCTGCCGGCAGCGGCGAACGGCCGCCGGCACACTTGGGGCGCGACTCAAACGCCGACAACTGCCCGGGCGGCTTTTCGATCGTCTCTGCGTCGGGATTGGTCCGGCAGTCGAGACATCGACTGCCACCCGGGCATCCGCGCGGCCGGGCGTCACCTTGGCTCACATGCCGGGTCGGCGACGGGTTCGCGCCGCCTCCGCCAGCCGGGCCAGCACGTCCGAACGCCCGAAAGATGTTCGGGCGCGGTCCCGGGCGACCGCGGCCTGACGTCCCGATGCCTCAAGGCGGTCCGCAAGCAGGGTCCTCTGCGCCGCAGACCAACGTGCAAAGCCTTCGAGGGTGGCGTGCGTCGCCGGATCGGCTGTTCCGGCCGCTGTGCGCCGCGCCTCGGCGAGCGCGGCATCGAGTTGCCCGACTTCGGCCAGGGTCGCCCGGACACTCGCGTCCGCTCTGGCGAGTGCGGCGAGATCGCTCTCCTTCTTGACGGCAGCGAGGCGCGCAAGCGCCGCAAGTCGCCGCGGGTCGGTCATCGGGCGCGGCCTGCACCGGCGCGGCGTCGCATGGCTTCCGCAAAGCGGATAGCGGCGGCGACGGGCGCATAGTGATCCCGCAGGATCTCCTGCCCGACCTGAACGGTGGCATGTATCGCCCGCGCGGTGGGCGGATCGGACCGGATCGGCACGCCGGCGGTCGCTGCGGCCTCGCGTATGCGCGCGGCGACCTCGTCCACGCCCTTTGCTACACAAACCGGCGCCCGCCGGCTGGCGCGGTCCCAGCGAAGCGCGACGGCGTAGTGGGTGGGGTTCACGATAACGACGTCGGCCTTGGGGACATCCGCCAGCATTCGGCTGGTGGCCACGGCCTCGGCCCTCTGGCGGCGCTGTCCCTTGACGTGCGGATCGCCCTCCGCCTCCTTGAACTCCTCCATCAGCTCCTGGCGCGACATCCGGTTTCGGCGCAGATGTTGCTGCCGTTGCCAGAGATAGTCGATGGCGCCGGTGACGGCGCTCAAGGCCAGAACGAGAAGCAGGAACTCGAGGATAAGGCGCGCAAGTTCCGCAGCCACGGGTCCGGCGTCATGGCCTTGTGCGCGGAGCGCGCCAGGCAGGTGCTGCGCGAGAAACCAGCCGAGCAGGCCGGAGACCAGGCAAAGCTTGACCGCGCTCTTGGCAAACTCGAAGAGACCCTCGCGCCCGAATTTCCGGCGGGCGTTCGCGATGGGGTCGATCCGGTCAAGACGCGGCATGAGACGCTCGGGCGTGGCCACGATTGACCTCTGTGCGAGAAGGCTGACGAGAACGGCAACTGCCGGGAAGATGAAGAACGGAAGCACCGGTGTGAGCATCGCCGCCATCACCTTGCCGGTGCCTGTGTTCCCGCCGTGAAGCACAAGGGCCGAGGTTTCCTCGGCCCGGGCGAGGAGTGCCACTCCGGCGTCGCCGAAGCCGCGCAGCGCGGATGCTCCGGTTACGATCGCGGCGACCAGGAGCCCGCCATAGGCGGCGGCGAGCGAGATTTCGGCAGAGCGGACGACCTCGCCGCGCTTTCGCGCCTCGTCGAGCCTTTTCGGTGTCGGCTCGTGTTCCTTCTCGCCGGAGTCGTCGGTGCTCACGCGGGCACTCCGAACGGATCCGCGAACAGGGCGTCAAGGCCACCGAGCCAGAGTGTCAGCGCCGTGGGTGCGGCGATGGCGAGAAGGATCAGAGCCCCTGCCGTCAGCGCTGGGGCGCCCACAAAGGAGACCATGAGCTGCGGCATCGCGCGATTTATGGCGCCGAGTGCGACATTGTAGATCGCAGAGACGAGCACGAAGGGGGCGGCGAGGCTGAAGGCGAATGCGAAGCCGTGCGCGATATGGCGAAGACCCCAGCTGCTCATGCTTTCCGCGCCCGGCATCGTCGCGGGTGGAAGCACCTTATAGGAGATTATGAACAGACCTGCGATCCTGGTATGCAACCCCGCCATCATCGCGAGCGCGAGGCCCGCCGTGACCAGAAGATGAGACATCGAGGGCATCGGCTCGCCCCCGGCGCCGAAAAGTTGCGAGAGCGAGGTGGATTGTGCGGCGATCGTCCCTGCGACCTCGAGCGCAATCACCATGAGCCGAAGCACGACGCCGATGGCGAGGCCGATCAGGGTTTCTGTCCAAAGGCAGGAGAATAGCGCCGCAGGGTTGTCCGAGACAGGGGCGATGGCGGGGGATACGGCCGGGGCAACCACGGCGGTGAAGGCGACGGCCACGGCGAGCTTCACCCGGGCCGGCACGGTTGCCTCGCCGAAGCCCGGCAGGAACGCCATCGCGGCCGCGATCCTGAGAAAGACGACGAAGCCGGTGACGGCCGCTCCGTCGATGACGTCAAGCAGGGCGCCAAGCGTATCTGTCAAGTCGTCACCATGCCGATGATCGCGGGCTTCGTGTCGAAGCCCAGTTCGTCGAAGGACAGGACGGGCGCCGAGATGCCGCGCGCGCCGAGAACCGTCCTCAGGAACCGGCGCCGGCGCGAGGATGTGACGACGGCGGGATAGATCCCCCTCTCGCCTGCCTTCGAGATCTTCTCCGCCACGTTCGCCGCCAGCCGGTTGAACTTCTCCGGCGGCAGCGCGACGTCGGCGAGGCCTCGCTCGCCTTCGACCTGGTGCATGCTGAATGCGTCCTCCCACTCGGGCGCGAGTTGAACCAGCGGTACCGTTCCATCCTCGCGCCGGATCTCGGCCACGAGCTGAAATCCTAGCCTGCGACGGACATGTTCGCAGATCGCCTCGGGGCTGCTCGCGCCGCGCGCCTCGGCAATGCCCTCAAGGATCAGCGGCAGGTTGCGGATCGATACGCGCTCGTCGAGGAGGAGGCGAAGAACCGAGAGCAGCAAGTCCGCGGGCACCTTTTCGGGGATCAGTTCATCGAGAAGCCTCTTGTTCGCCTGGGCGCGCGCTGGATCGGAGAGGTTGACGCACTCGTCGAGCAGCCGGCGCAGCGACTTGAGCGACAGCAGGCGTGCGAAGTTGCGCTTGATCACCTCCAACAAGTGTGTGGCGAGAACCTCGGTCGGACCCACGACGGTGACGCCGGCCAGTGCGGCCTCCTCCTGCCTGGCGGCCGGGATCCAGCGTGCGGGCGCCCCGTAGACCGGCTCCCGGACGTCGCGGCCATCGGGCACGCGCGATTCGTCACCGGCGACAAGTGCCAGTGCATGATCGGGCACCAGCCGGTCGCGGGCCTGTTCGACCCCCTGGATGCGGATGCGGTACTCACCCGGCTCGAGCAGCGCGTCGTCGGTGAGCCGAATCTCGGGCAGGATGAGTCCGTAGACGGCGGCGACATGGTTGCGCATGTTCACAATCCGCGCGTCCAGCCCCGTCGCGGGGTCGAGCACCATGGCGACGAGCGAAGGCGCGAACTCCACATGGATCTCGTCGAGATCGAGGATGTCGCCAATGGATTTCTTCCGTGGCGCGTCCGGCTTCGGCGCCACAGCCCGGGCTGCCTCAGCCTCGCTTCTCTGCGCCTTGCGCCGCATCGCCTCCCCCGCCACTCCGAGGATGAGCGCGCCGGCGACGAACGGCACGAACGGAAGGCCCGGCACGAGCGCAAAGAGCGCCATCAGGAAAGCCACGGTGAGGAGCGCTGGGGGGTAGCGACCGAGTTGCCGGAACAGTTCGCTGTCGGCTGTGCCTTTCGCGCCGCCGCGGGACAGCAGCAGCGCCGAGGCAATCGAGATGATCACGGCCGGAATCTGACTGACCAGCCCGTCGCCCACGGTCAGGATCGCGTAGGTCTCAAGCGCCCGGTCGATGGGCATTCCATGCACGGCGACCCCGATCGCGAGGCCAACGACAAGATTCAGGAGCGTGATCAGGAGCCCCGCAACCGCATCCCCCTTGACGAATTTCGATGCGCCATCGAGCGAGCCGAAGAAGGTCGTCTCCGCCTGTTCGCGTTCGCGCCGGGCCTTGGCCTCGGCGTGATCGATGGCGCCCGCGTTCATGTCGCTGTCGATGGCGAGCTGCTTGCCGGGCATTCCGTCAAGCGCGAAGCGTGCTCCGACCTCGGCCATCCGGCCCGCGCCCTTGGTGATGACGATGAAGTTGACGATGAGGAGCACGCCGAAGACGACGAGCCCGATAAGGACCGAGCCCGACATGATGAACATGGCGAAGCCCTCGATCACTTCGCCGGCGGCATTCGTTCCCTTGTGACCCTGTCCGATGATGAGCTTTGTCGACGAGACGTTCAGCGAGAGCCGCAGCATCAGCGAGGCGAGAAGGATCGTCGGAAAAGCCGAGAAGTCGAGCGGGCGTTCTATGAAGAGAGTGATCGTGAAGATCAGGATCGCTATGGCGAAGGATGCGGCGAGGCCGATGTCGAGCACCAGGGGCGGCATGGGCAGGATCATCATGACGATCACCGCCATGAGTGCGAGCGCCAGAAGCACCGTCGGCCGGAACAGGTCGGCGACGCGGAAGCTCGACATTAGTCCGCGTTCCTCTCGCCTGCGGGGACTGGCGCGCTCGCCGCGAAGAGACTGCCGCCGGTGCCACCGTTGCCGAGCGGTACCAGCGAGCCTAGTCCGGTCGGCGCGCCCGTCTGCAAGAGCGGATAGCGGTTGACACGGATGATCGCCGGCAGGGCATCGGCGCCGGCAGTGCCGTTGGCTACCGCCACGATGTCCGGAATGTCCGGGACCTCGGTCGAAATGGTGCCGGCGAGCCCGGCGAACAGTCGCTCGAACCGGGCCTGGTAGCGGTTGGCGAATTCGGGTGTCCGGGAATGGTATGCGCCGGCGGCACGACCCCAGTCACCCTTTTCGGCATGAAGCCCCTGCAGCAGGCGCGCCGCATAGAGCGCATTGGCAAGGGGATCGAACATCTCCTCGATCGAGCGGAAGGCCTCGCCATGCCATCTGTAGTTGATCTGGAAGCAACCGACATCGAAGCTTCGGGCTCCACGCTTGTATTCCCGATAGACGTAGGCGCGGGCCTCGTCCGCGCTCTCGAACCAGTGGCCCTCGCCTTCCATGTTCACGGTCCAGGGCCAGGGACGGAGAGCACCGCCACGATTCCGTCCCGTTTCGGTCAGGGAGATCGCCTTAAGGACCGAAAGCGGCACGCCGGTGCGGCGCGAAGCTTCGGATGCGACGTGATCGCAGACGGCGGAGGCGTCCGTGCTGGCTTGGATGCAGTTTGCGCTCGCAACGAGGAGAAGCGCCGCGACAGCGGCTCGGCCAATGGCGAGCGACGTAAGCTCGATGAAGAAGGGCGGCGGGTGTGTCATTCTGACTCTCGGACGCAATCCTTGCCTGGCTGCGACGTTAGGCAGCGGAGGTTTAGATTCGGTAAGCGGGACTGGGTCGTCGTGGGCGTTTCATCCGCCGTTCGGACCGGCTGCGGTTGGGCCGGTCACGGCGTTGGGCGAAAGGAGGCCCGAGATCGCAGCGCGTGTCGACCGGCTGTCGTCCACCAGAGCCCTCGCGCTTGCCAAGGGCCCGAGCTCGGAAACGCCGAAGTTCGAATCCGCCAGCGCTGCCGCCGCGGGGGGATGATCTAGCGATTCGAGCGCAGCGCGAACCGGTTCCGGCCCGATGGCGGATGCAAGCGGCAGGTTGCCGCCGCGCCAGGCTTCCAGCCCTGCGCGTGCGTCCTGCCCGAGCGCGCGGAACTCTGCGGAGGCGCCGGAGTGGTCCCCCGACATGGCCATGGCCTCGGCCCTGACTTCGGTCGCCACAGGGCTGGCAACGCCGGCGACCTGGGCCATCGCCTCGACCGGATCGTATTCGCCGAGGGCGGCCCGGGCGAGCAAGGCTCTTCCGCGTTCGGTGTAGCCGGCCTCTCCGTGAAGCAGGCGCCTGACCTCGCCCGTGAACCCGGCCGCTGCAAGTCGGTCTGCTAGATCGAGCCGTAGCACCAGATCGGCCGCAGGCCAGTCGACAAGGCGACGCTGGCGGAAATATTGGACCAGGAAGGTCCGGTCATCTGCGCTTTCGGCGAGCATCGCGAAGAGCCGCGTGGCCGTGGCGGCGCGAAGGTCATCGGGCGCTGATCGAGGCCAACCTGCCCAGCCGGCGAAGGCGCGGTCGAACTCGCCTGTTGAGGCCCTTGCGAGGATTTGGAGCGAAGCCAGAACCGGGCCGCTCGCTCCGTCCTGCAGTTCGAAGGCGAGCGCTTCGGCGCTGTCGGCAAGCGCTGGTTCGACCGCTTCGCCGCGCGCGAGCCGGGATTCGACGGCCAGGATCAGGGCATCGGCCGAGAGGGGACCGTTCGCGCCCGCCAGCGTGCCGAGCCGTGTTTCGCCCGCCGCGAGGTTGCCAGACGCGAGATCGACCTGTGCCGTGACCATATCGAGGGTGTGTCCGTCGCCGCTCGGCATCCGGGCGATCGCGTTTCGGACAGACCGGGCGGCGTCGGTCGCCCCGACAGCGATCAAGCGTTCCGAAACGCCGGGGCCGAGAACCCGGCGCAGGTGCGGGGGAAGGGCCGAAAATGCCTGGACAACCGCCCCGGTCTCCACCTCCGTCGCCGGCGGCGGCGCTGGCCAGGCCATCAGGGCCCAGAGCGCTGCGGCGGTGTCGCAGCCCGCCATATCGGAAAAGTACGCCGAACCGCCGGGCGGCTTTCCGTCGAGGATAAGTCCAATGTCGCTCAGGATCGCCCCGTCCCGCGGACTGACGTCGAACGACCTCAGCGCTGCGCGGGCTTCCGCGCCGAAGCCGAAGTAGAGATAGAGCCGGGCAAGGGTCAGCACCTGCTCCGGAGACGGACGATCGAATTCCCCGACGAGGCCGGCACGTGTCTCGGCGATCTGAACGGCGAACGGCCGATCGTCGCCCCAGGTGCCGATGCCTAATGCCTCATCGGACAGGCAGGCCCCGCCTTCCGCGGTTGTGGGCATGCGCTTGGAGAGCGAAAGTGTGTCACGATCGACACTGGTTTCCGCGTGGACCGCGAGCGGCCTGCGGGTGGTGCCATGGGTCTCGCCAGCCACCGGAGCAAGGGGCGTGGTACCAGGCGCCCCGAGAGGCGGATCGCGGTTCTCAGGCGCCTCCATCTCGACGAGACCCTGGGACGCCGCGCGGCTCAGTTCGCGAAGGAGCGCAGCCTGAGCTTCCAACCGTCGGGTGGCTGGAAGGTCCGGCGCGGAAAGTTCGGCTCCGCGCGCGGCAGGCGGGTGGAACTCCACGGCGGTTTCGGGTGGCACGGCCGTGAAGCCCGCTCCCTGGTCAATGCCGGACGAGGCCGGGATGCCTTTCGGCGGAACTGAAGATCGCGCTTGGCCGGTGGCAGCGGCGTCAGCCGGGGGTGTCGTGTGTGGGCCAGTTGGTTCGGGAGCGCTGGTCGCCGCGGGTCTGGCCGCGAGGCCCGTATCCTCCTCCTGTGGGATTGCCGGCGTGTCGGCAAGTACCCGATGGACATTTCCATCCGGCACCTCGATTCCGCGCCAGAAGAAGGCGAGCTTGGGGTCGGCGATGGCGGCCAGACCATACCCGCCGTCGCCACTGAGTGCGTCGTCGGAAGCCGCATACGCGCGGCGGTGGCCGTCAGGGCCATCTGTGTTGGCCTGCGACGACGGCGGATCGCTGGCGGCCGGCTGTTGTGTCACGGGTGCCTCGAATGGGGAGTCCGGCGATGGAGCCCCGTCGCCGATGTCGATGACGAGAGCGCCTTCAGCCGTCACGAAGGCTGTCGCATGGCATGCACAGCCGAGGTCGATGCGAAGCGACCCCGGCACCCCGCCTTGTGTCAGCGCGGAGACGCGAGTACGCCCGATCAGGCGGAACGCCTCGGAGAGGTCGAAATCGTCGCCGGTGCCGAGCCGCAGTTCGTAGCCATCATTGGTCCGGCCGAGCGACCAGCGTTCTCCTCCCCGCTCGGCCACGATCCGCGTGAACCCGTCGTGTTCGCCGCTGCGGATCCGCACGGATTCTGCCCACAGCGGATCTGCGGCCAATGCGCTGGCAGCCACCATCGCAAGGCCGAAACCCTTAGCCGGCCGTCGCATCACGCCGCCTCCGACTTGACGGCCTTCAGCGCCTCCTCGAGCGCCGAGTAGCTCGGCCGGAAATGGTGCGGCGTATTCTGGCGGCCGACCTCGATGCAGATGTTGGCTGCGTGGTTGTGGAGGTTGGCGACGAGCACTTCGCGGATCAGCTTGTAGAAATGGCTGTCCTCCTCGATCACCGTCTTGAGTTTCGCCGCGAACGGACCGACGAGCCCGTAGGCGAGAAAAACGCCCAAGAATGTCCCGACGAGTGCGCCGCCGATCATCTTGCCAAGGATTTCCGGCGGCTGATCGATCGAGCCCATCGTCTTGATGACGCCAAGAACAGCCGCGACGATGCCCAGAGCCGGAAGACCGTCCGCGACGGACTGCAGCGCGTGGGGCGAATGCATCGCGTGATGCAGGTTCACTTCGAGCTGCTTTTCCAGAACCTCTTCGACCTGGTGAGGGTCGTCGTAGTTCATCGAGGCCGAGCGCATGGTGTCGCAGATAAGTTCCACCGCTGCATGGTCTTGCTGGATCCTCGGGTACCGGCCGAACATCGCGGATTTAGCGGGAGCCTCGATGTGCTCCTCAACGGCCACGGGGTTCTGCCTGGCGAGACGGATGAGCTCGAAGAGAAGACAAAGGAGATCGCGGTAGTCCTCCGGCCGCCATTGCGGCCCCTTGAAGACCTTCTTCACGTCTTTCAGCGTGTGCTTGATCGCCGCGCCGTCGTTCGACAGCACGAACGCACCTGCGGCGGCACCGGCGATCATGATCATCTCGAACGGCAGGGACTTGAGAATGATACCCATCTTGCCGCCGGCGGCCATATAGCCGCCGAAGACCATGATGAAGATGATCGCGATGCCAATGATGCCAACCATTTCCCGTCCCTTGCTTCGTCCGGCAGATCAACGCCGGATCGCGCCGACCCTTGCAGGCGCGCCTTAAGAATCCCTCTCCGACCTAGTCTTTGGGTGCGGCGGCGTTGCGCCCCGCAAGGACCACGCTGATCGTATAGGCCGCCTTCGGGTCGAGTCCCGCCATCACCGCCGCGGCGGCATCGGGGCGCATCCGGGCGAGGAAGCCCGCGGCGAAATCCGGATCCATCTCGGCGAAGAGCGAGGCTGCGTCCTTCGGCTTCATCTGCTCGTATACCGCGACGAGTCGGGTAACGTCGCCGTCCGCCGCCTCATCGGCAAGGGTAAGCGTGGCGGCGAGCCGTTCCTCCGCGGCCACGAGATCGGCGAGCTTGCCGTCAATCTCGGCGCGTGCGAGGACCAGCGCCTGCGCCTGGTCGGCGGCGGCAGCCTCGCGTTCCCTCAGTCGTGCTTCGCGCCCCCTGAGTTCCTCGAGCATGGCGAGCGCGCCGGCGTCGGGTTCGCACGCAGGTGACGCCGCGGCGGGATCCGCCCCTGCCGACGCGGGGTCTGCATTCGCCAGGGCGTTCCCGGCGCTGAGACCGAACCGCAGCAGGCCCGAGCCACCAAGAAGGAGGGCGATCAGGAAGAGCGCCCCCTGACCACTCTTCCTGGACTTCCGGGCCGGCCTGCGACCCTGTGAACGCTCGGGAAGCGCCGGTTTCATTCCGCCGCCTCCATATGCTGATGCAGACGGCCTCGCCGCCGCAGGATCCGCATCCGCCGCGGTGCCGCGTCGCCGCCCTCCGGCAGGTCGTGCAGCGTCGCAAGCATGAGTTCGAGCCGACCGGCGGCACGTTCGGCCCTATCGGTCATGTCGCACAGCGATCGTGCCGATTCGTTCGCTGCGCCGCGGGCGGAGTCGAGCGCCTTCGTCATGTCGTCGACCTGCGCGGACAGGACGGCAATCGCACCACCCATTCCGGTTTCGAGACGGTTGAACGCCGTGAGTCGCCGCGAAAGGACAAGGCAGTAAGCTCCGGCGGCGATCGCGCCGGCACCAAGGAGAATGTCGGCAATCAGCTCCATCGCGGTCTCCTAGTTGATGACGAATCCGGTCACGAGCAGGTCGCGGACGCGCCCGTCGCCGGCGACCATCTGCACCCGGCGCAGCATCTGCGCCCGAAGCCGTACGAGCGCGGTCGGGTCCTCCAGATCCGCGACCTCGACGGCTCGAAGATAACTGTTCAGCACGTCGATGACCCGCGGCAGGAGGAGCGTGACATCGGGCTGGAACGCCTTTGCAACCTCGAGTTGGGCGGTGAAGTGCAGGTACCGGCCGGCGGGTTCCGAGCCGAGCGACACGACCAGAGGGTCGATCGGCACGAAGGCGATGTCCGGCAGCGCCGCCACTTGCGGGGCATCCTCGGAGGTGTGCTCGCCGGGCTGGCCAAACACCAGGCCGGCGTAGACCGCGTAGAATCCGCCGCCCCCGAGCGCGAGCATCAGGAAAAGGCCGACGATCAGCGGCACCTTCGAACGCTTCTTCGGAGTCACCGTGGCTTCGGCATCGGCATGTGACATCGGACCATCCCGTCTGGCTGCCACACCGGTATAGCCCCGCGAAAACTAACCGATTGTTAAGCGCAATCGGCGAAGCATCAGCCAGACGATGGGCAGAAGCCCGCTTTGCGGAGATGTGTCGTGCGAGAGCTGACAGCCGTCTGGCAGAACCTCGAGCCCCGCCGCCGACTGATCGTGGCGTTGGCGACAGTGGCGATGTTCGCGGCCGTGATTGCGCTGGCCAAGGTGGCGACAAGACCATCCATGGCGGTGCTCTATGCCGGACTTGATGGGGCGCGCGCGGGCGACGTACTGGCCGCGCTCGACCAGCAGGGGGCACCCTATGAGGTTCGCGGCACGGCAATCTACGTCGAGTCGCCGCGGCGGGACGAGTTGCGGATGTCGCTTGCGGCCGAAGGCCTGCCTGCCAACAGCGGCGCCGGCTACGAACTGCTCGATTCGCTCACGGGGTTCGGCACAACCTCGCAGATGTTCGATGCGACGTACCTGCGGGCCAAGGAGGGGGAACTCTCCAGAACGATATCCGCGCTCCCGCAGGTTCGCAGCGCACGCGTTCACATCGCCGATACGCGTGCCCAGGGTCTCAGGGCGCAGGCGAAGCCATCAGCGTCGGTCGCGGTTACGACGACGAGCGGAGGCATTTCGCCGGCTCACGCCAAGGCGCTCAAGTTCCTCGTGGCCTCGGCCGTGGCAGGGCTGTCGCCCGACGACGTCTCGGTCATCGACGGCGAGGGGGCCCTGGTCGATGCCGGCGACGAGGCGACAGGCGCGAACGGCGATGACAGGGCGGCAGTGCTGCAGCGGAATGTCGAGCGCCTGCTCGAGGCGCGTGTCGGTTATGGCAACGCGGTGGTCGAGGTGGCGGTCGAGACGGTGACGGAGCGCGAGGCGGTCACGGAACGCAAGTTCGACCCGGACGGCCGGGTGGCGATCTCGACCGACACCGAAGAGCGCACCAACTCGGCCAATGACGGCGGGACGAGTGCCGTGACGGTCGCGTCGAACCTTCCGACCGGTGCCGCCGGCGGGTCGGGCGGCTCGTCGCAGAGCCAGGCAAACGAGACGCGGGAGCGGACGAATTTCGAGGTGTCGGAGACGACGCGCGAGGTGCTTCGTACCCCGGGCGCGATCCGGCGGCTGACGGTCGCGGTGCTCGTGGACGGGGTGACGGTGACGGCGGCCGACGGTACTGCCACGATCGAGCCAAGAAGCGAGGAAGAACTTTCGGCGTTGCGCGATCTGGTGGCTGCGGCAGTCGGCTTCGACGAGGCGCGCGGCGATCTCATCACGCTCAAGTCGATGTCGTTCGAGCCGGTTTCGGCGCCTGCGGATGTGGCTGGCCTGCCGTTCATCGACAGGCTGGGGCTGGACGTCATGAGCCTTGTGCAGCTTCTTGTGCTGGCGGCCGTCAGTCTTGCGCTCGGGCTCTTCGTCCTCAGGCCCATCCTCGCCTCGCGGACACCGCGTGCGGATGGGACCGGCGCGGTGCGCCCGGCGCTTGGCGCACCCCTCGGTCCCGCCCCGGCCCTCAGTGGCGTGATCGATGACGGCGATTTCCTCCCGGCCAATCTGCCCGAAATTGCCGAGCGTGTCGGCAGGAACGCAACAGGCGACAATCCGCCTGCCGATCCGGTCGAACGCCTCCGCCGCATGATCGCAGACCGGCAACAGGAGACGGCAGAGATCCTGCGCGGCTGGATGGAAGACTCCGAGGAGGAACGGGCGTGATGCCGCGGCTGCTGCAGTTCGAGGTTTTCGAGGTTGCCGACCGAAGCACGCCTCGCGCGGAACTCGCGCAGGACGAGCTGGAGGAGGCGCGGCTTCAGTCCTACGAACAGGGCTATGCCGCGGGATGGGACGATGCGGTGGCCGCGCAGGACGGCGAGATTGCGCGACTCAGGGCGGATCTCGGTCGCAACCTCGAGGATCTGTCCTTCACCTATCACGAAGCGCACAGCCACGTGCTGCGGACGCTCGAGCCGCTCCTGCACGACATGGTCACGAAGGTGCTTCCGGCGATCGCACGCGAGTCGCTCGGACATGTGGTGCTCGACCATCTCAGGCCGCTGGCAAGGGAACTCGCAGGTGCGCCGATCACGGTGGTGGCCAATCCGATAAACCGGCCGTTGATCGAGACGCTTCTGACAGCCGGGTCGGAGTTCCCCTTGAGCTTCGCGGACGAAGCCTCGCTGGGCGAGGGGCAGGTCTATCTGAAACTCGGCGAGGCGGAGGCGCGCGTCGACCTCGACGGCGTCATCGCGGCCATCTCGGCGGCGGTGTCCGCCTTCTTCCGGATAGAGAAACAGGAGGATAGACGTCATGGATGAGGCGGGCATGGCGGCCCTGGGCACGAGCCCGTTCACGCAGGTGCCGATCGAGATCACGGTCTCTGTCGGGCGGGCGCGGCCCTTGGTGCGGGATCTCCTGCGGCTGAAGCGGGACGCGGTCCTGCCGCTCGACCGGAAGGTGACGGATCAGGTGGAACTTTATGTCGGTGACCGGCTGATCGCGCGGGGCGAACTGACCGAGCTAGATGGCGAACAGGCAGGCCAACTCGCGGTGCGACTGACCGAAGTCGCCCAACTCGGCGGCGGGCTCTGATCCATGCGTTATTGCCTGGCCTTGCTTGGGTGCCTGCTCCTAGCGGTCGTGCCTGCCGCCGCGCAGGATCTGTCCGCGGGGGCGTCCGGGGTGGAGGGCGGTCTGCGCGGTATTGCCGGTACGGCGCTTTCCGGCGAGACGCTCACCGGCCAATCGCTTCTCCTCATTGCACTGGTCACGGTTCTGAGCCTTGCGCCAGGTCTCGCCGTGATGGTGACCTGCTTTCCGTTCATCGTGACGGTGCTGTCGATCCTCCGGCAGGCCATAGGGTTGCAGCAGTCCCCGCCGAACATGCTGATCGTGTCGCTCGCGCTCTTTCTCACCTGGTTCATAATGGAACCGGTCTTCGCCGAAGCCTGGACCGTCGCCGTCGAGCCGCTGCTTGCAGGCGCGCTCGACGTCCCCGAGGCCTTTGAGCGTGGCGTCGCCCCCTTTCGCGCCTTCATGGCGGCACGGATCGACAGCGACACACTCGCATCCCTCGCCGCGCTGCGGCCCGAGACCGCGCGCGTCACGGATGCCGCGACCGCGCCGCTCTCGCTTCTCGTGCCCTCCTTCATGCTGTCCGAAGTCGCCCGCGCCTTCGAGATCGGCTTTCTTCTCTACCTGCCGTTCCTCATCATCGACCTCGTGGTTTCGGCGATCCTGATGTCGATGGGCATGATGATGGTGCCGCCGGCCGTCGTCGCGCTGCCGTTCAAGCTTGCCTTCTTCGTCGTGGCCGACGGCTGGTCACTTGTCTCGGGCGCACTCGTCCGAAGCTACTTCTGACACGCCCAGGCGCGTAGAGGGCGGATGTCTTTCGCTCTCGGGTTTGGGATCGTCACAGGCGGCTGGCGACGTAGCTGTCCATCGTGGCGTCGATGGGGGACCGTCAACGCGCGGCATGGCCTTTGCAGCCCTTCGCGGGTCGTTCGTCGCTTTGGGCCGCGGTCGGGTGCGGGCGATCGCCGTCCGAGGCGTCAAGGTCTGAGCAGCCCGACGAAGGTCTACACTCAGCGGAGCGCGCTGCGGATCGCGCGCCAGAGCGGCTCGGGCGCCGCGATGATTCCCCGTGCCAGTGGTTCGGGCGCATTGTAGCGGATGGCATCGCCGGTACCGTCGGAAACATGGGCGCCGGCGCGTCGGGCGATGAGGTCGCCCGCGGCTACGTCCCATTCCCAGGTCGGCCGGAGCGAGAGCATCGCGTCGAACCGGCCTTCGGCGACAAGGCAGAGCCGCCAGGCGAGGGACGCACGGAACTCGCGGCGGAAGGGTAACGGTCTGCCCTCCCGCCAGTGTTCTGGCGCAAGGTTGGGTTTTGATGTCAGGAGGGTCGCGCCGGCCGGCTCAGTCCGACCTGAAGCGTGGATCGGCTGGCCGTTCAGCGTGGCCGCACCCGTCTCGGTCGCGGCATAAAGCGCCTTCCGTGCAGGCAGATATACCACGGCCGCAGTGATCCGCCCCGCCTCGGCCACGGCGAGAGAATGCGCGAAGCTCGCGTCGCCCTCGATGAATGCGCGGGTGCCGTCGATCGGATCGACGATGAAGTTCCGCCCGCGTCCGAGTCGCGCAGGATCGTCGGGTGTTTCCTCCGAGAGCCAGCCATAGTCGGGACGCGATGCGCCGAGTTCCGCGTGAAGCATGGCATTGACGGCGAGGTCGGCCTCAGTCACCGGTCCCGCACCGCCGGGCTTGTCCCAGGTTTCTGGCCGCTTTCGCCAGTATCTCAGGGCGATTTCACCCGCCGCCTGCGCGGCCTCGGTGAGAAGCGCGAGGTCACGCGCCGGCAAGAGTCAGGCCTTCAACGAGAAGCGAGGGCACGACGTGCGACAGATGCCCACGGGCGTCGTTGGCGGGCGTGATCCGCATCAGCATGTCACGCAGGTTGCCGGCCAGGGTGCACTCGTTCACCGGATGGCTGATCCGGCCGTTCTCCACCCAGAACCCGGACGCGCCGCGGGAATAGTCGCCGGTCGTCGGATTGATCGCAGCGCCGATCATGGAGGTCACGACAAGTCCGGTGCCCATCGCTTCGATCAGTTGCGCGCGGCTGTGGTCCCCTTGGGTCAGGGCGATGTTGGAGATGGAGGGTGCAGGCGGCGAGGATGCGCCGCGCGCGGCCGAGCCGGTGGATTTCAGGCCGAGTTTGCGCGCGGTTCCGAGGTCGAGCGTCCAGCTCTTCAGGGTGCCGTCGCGGACAATGTCGCGAGGCGCGGTCGGCAGTCCCTCGGCATCGAAGGGGCGCGAGGAGGAGATGCGCGGGCGGTGCGGGTTTTCGTAGATCGACAGGCCCCGCGGCAACACCTGCGCGCCCATCGCGTCGCGGAGCCAGGACGATCCGCGCACGATGGCCGAGCCGTTGATCGCCGCCAGAAGATGCCCGACGAGACCGGAAGCGATGCGTTCGTCAAAGACGACCGGATAGGCCCCGGTCTTCGGCTTGCGCGCGCCGAGCCGTTCCGCCGCGCGTTCCCCGGCGAGCCGCCCGATCTCCTCGGCGGAAGGCAGGTCGGATTGGTACGTACGGCTTTCGGCTGCCCAGTCCCGCTCCATCGCCAGCCCCTCCCCGGCGATCGCGACTGCGGAGGTCGAGCGGGAGGTACGGGAATAGCCGCCCGCGAAGCCGTTCGTCGCTGCAATGAAGACGCGCTGACGCGAATAGCTGGCCGAGGCGGCCTGGCACTGGCTGATGCCGGACACGGCGAGGGCGGCCGCCTCGGCGCGGCGGGCGTCGTCCTGAAGCTCCGCCGCGCCGGGTTCCGGCGCGGGATCGGCCAGGTCGAGCAGGGCGAGGTCCCAGGCGCGGGCGAGATCCGCCGGCTCGGCAAGGCCGATGGTGGCATCCTCCGGCGCCTCGCGCGCCATGGCGACGGCGCGCTCGGCCATTTCCGCCATGGTGCGTGCCGAGATATCCGACGCCGAAACGCAGGCTTGCCGGCGGCCGATGAGAACGCGCAGGCCGATTTCGGTGCCCTCGGACCGGTCGGCCTGCTCCAACGCCCCGCCGCGCACATCGACGGAGACGGAGCGCCCGTCTATTGCCATCGCATCGGCCGCCTCGGCACCGGCCTTGCGCGCGGCGGCGAGGAGCGCCTCTGTGAGAGGGGCGAGACGGTCGGGCATGGGCTCTGTCCTGAACGGTTGTGACGGTTGGCAAGGACCTAGTTGGGTGCGGGGCGTCGCGCAAGTGCACCTGGCCGGCTGGAAGCGGATCGCCAACGCAAACGCCGCCCACCTCGCGGCAGGCGGCGTCTGTGAAGGGTCGCAGTGAGGCGCAACTACTGGATGCGCTGGCCGTTGGCGTATACGCCGCCATCCTCCTTGAACTCGATCTTCGAGGTCAGTTGGTCTTCTCCGGTCGGCACGGCGAAGAGGCCCATCATCATCCTCGCGCCCATCGCCTGGTCCTCGGGCACCAGACCCATGCCGACGAGCTTGTCGATGAGCGCATTGCCGCCGACAAGCTGCATGTCCACCGCGCCGAGCGGTTTCGGCGTGCCGGAGGAGTTGTCGAAGGTCATCGCACCCTTTCCGGTCAGTTCCGCGCCGACGGCGGACACCTGCAGCTCGCGGATGTCGAGTGCCTCCAACTCGCCCGGGGGGGCGCCGGCGATGGTCTCGGCCTGCTTGGGGTCGAAGATGTCCACCGCCATCTTGGCCGATCCCGCGAGATCGACGATGAGCGTTGCCGGATCGCGCGGAAGCTGGGACGTCGGGTCGAACATCGCCCAAAGACCGTCGGACACCTTGAGGTCGACAAGCTTCACGAGCGCCGAGAAGGGCTCTGCGCTGTCGCTCTTGGATACCGGCAAGGCGATTTCGATCGCCGTCTCGGCGATCGAAACGTCGATCGGCATCGGCAGCGCGGAAACCTGAAGTGACACGGTCGAGTCCTTGCCCGAGCCGCCATAGGCCATCCCGCTCTTCGACATCTTGAAATGCAGCGTGCCGGCGCCACCAGTGGACTGGGCGTGCATCGTGTCCGCCTCGTCCTCGAAGTCCATGACATAGCCGCCGCCGCTGAAGGCGAAATTGCCGCTCATGTCGAGCCCGGCTTGAAGTGCCGCGTGCATGTCGGCCATGTCTACCCCATCCGGAATTGCCGCGTCGGATGTCCCGGTGAGCCCGGCGAGAGAGCCCGAGGCCGAGAAATCTCCCTTGCCCTCGGGGTCTTGCGCGGCGACCTCGAAGTCGAGCTTCTCGACCTTCATGTCCGAGACCACCTTCCTGCCGGCTGCGGTCGTCATGCGGTAGCTGCCCGAGTTGCCGGAGAGCTTCACATTGAGCTTCAGCGGCACATCGGACCCGTCCACCGTCATGCCATCGACAACGATTGCCATCTCGGGCGCGGTCAGGTCATAGGCCGTATCCTCGGGCGTCCCCGACACGATCATCGACAGGCCCGACTGCGTGAACTTGAGTCCCATGTCGACAGCTTCGCCGCTTTCGGGCTTGCTCAGCATCCGGATCGGCACTTCTCCCGGCAGCGTGACCTCGACCCGACCGTCGCCCAGTTCCTTCAGCCGGATTTCGGCGAAGGTCGCCGAGAAGGAGCCTTCCGGGACCGTCGAGGCGAAAACTGCATCGGTCACGACCAGCGTGTCGCCCTGCATCGCCGTCGACCCGGTCGTGACCGACTGGCCGAGCGCGGCATAGTAGTCGGTCATGCCCTTCCAGACGTCGTCCGCCGTCACATCGGCCTGGAGTGCCGTAGAACCGAGCAGAAAGGCGCAAAGCGCGCCGGAGCCGAGACCAGTCCACTGTTTCATAATCAAGCCTGTCTTGTGTCCAAATGCGCCCACAGCATCTTCCGCCGCACGCGGGCGGTCAAGGGCTGCCGGGGGATGGAATTCCACCATCGGCTGCTGTTAGAGGAAACCAATCTGGCGTTTTGATGACGGTGACCCATGATCAGGTTGGAACGGAAGGACGGCCTGTGGCGCGCCGTCATCGCGCGTGAGGAGAAGGCGAATTCGCTCACCGGGGCGATGCTGGCCGAGCTTGCCGAAATCGCCGAGGCCGCAGGGCGCGAGCGTGCGCGCGCGTTCGTGCTCACCGGGGCGGGCAAGATCTTCTCGGCCGGGGCGGACCTGGACGAGGCGCGGGCGGGGCTGGCGACGGATCCGGTCTGGGAGCGCCTTTCGGGCGCCATCGCCGGACTGCCCTGCCTGACCGTCGCCGCCTTGAACGGCACGCTGGCCGGCGGCGCCTTCGGCATGGTGCTCGCCTGCGACCTCAGGGTCGCGGTCGAAGGTGCGAAGTTCTTCTACCCGGTGATGAAGCTCGGCTTCCTGCCGCAGCCTTCCGATCCGCGCCGGCTTGCCGGCCTCGTCGGTCCGGCGCGCGCCAAGATGATCCTGATGGCCGGCCAGAGGATCGGCGCCGAGGAGGCGCTGTCGTGGGGCCTGATCGATCGGACTGTGCCGGCCGAGGCGCTTGCTGACACGGTAAACCTTCTCACCGCAGACGTGCGCGGCGCAAAAGCCGAGCATGTCGCCGCGATCAAGGCCATGATCTGAACGGGACTAATGACCCGAGACGAGCTTGAGCCCCAGGATCCCCGCGAGGATGAGACCGATGGAGGCCAGTCGCAGAACGTCCGACGGTTCGTTGAACAGAAGGATGCCAAGTGCCACTGTTCCGATCGTGCCGATGCCGGTCCAGACGGCATAGGCAGTACCCATCGGCAGCGTCCTGAGTGCGAGCGCGAGAAAGACCATGCTGGCGGCGATTGCGATGGCAGTCAGCAGCGACGGCCAGAACCGCGTGAACCCGTCGGTGTATTTCAGCCCGATGGCCCAACCGACTTCCATCAGTCCGGCCAGAAGCAGGTAGAACCACGCCATTGCTTCCTCCGCGCGCAATCATGCGCAAGCTAGATTGACCCGAGGAGAGCTGCAACGGTCTCATTGTCGTCGCCGCGGCCCCGGCACGCGCGACGTGAAACCCGGCGGGCGGCTGGCGACCCATCGCACGAAGGCAGCGATCCTCGGATGCGCCCGCAGCGCCTCGATCGTGGAATACGCGCGGGCAAGCTCGGTCTCGCTCAGCGTCGCGTGGATCTCCGCGTGGCAGATCGCGTGGAGGAGCACCGTCGCACCTGCCTTGCCGCCGCGCAGGCGGGGAACGAGGTGGTGTCGGCTCTGCGCCACCCCGGCCGGAATTGGCCTTTCGCAGAGCGGACAGATCGGGACAGGCGCCGGGTCTTGTCTCATGACCGGATTCTTGTCACAGGAAGGGGCGATCTGACAGGGGGCCCGGCCGCACAATGGACAATCCGCCCGACATCGTCGTGATGGCGCTCGGCTATGCGGAGCAGGCGAAGACGCTTGCGATCGACTGGGCGACGAGCCCTGCAGCCTGGTCTCAGTTCGCGCTGCTCGTGCTCTCATGGCTTCTCTCGCTCGCGGTCTCGCGCCGTTTCGGTGCGAGGCTTTCGGCACTGATCGGCCCGAAGGAGGGCGCTCGAGGACCCGTTGCCGCGGTCCGCCGCTTTGCGCTGCGGTTCCTTCCGCTTCTCCTTCCGCTTCTCGCCTATGGATTTACTGCGGTGGGCGAGGCGATCACGCGATCGGTCTTCGGCTCGGGTGCGGTCATAGCCTTCGGCAAGAGGGTGTTCCTGTTCGTCGCCGCGCGCGCCTTCGCGCGCGACGTACTCACCGACCCCTTCTTGCGGCTCCTCGGCCGCTACGTGCTTGTCCCGCTCGCGGCGCTCAATGCGCTCGGCCTGCTCGACCCTGCAATGGCCTGGCTCGAGGCGCAGATGGTCGAGCTTGGGAACATCCGCTTCTCGCTTGCGGCGCTTATCCGGGGACTGATCGCAGGCAGCCTGCTCTTCTGGCTCGGGTCCTGGTCGAACCGGCAGAGTGCCGTCTACATCAAGGCGCAGCAGGAACTCAGGCCCGCCACGCGCGAACTGGCAGCCAAGGCGGCCGAGGTCATCATCTTCGGCGCGGCGTTCCTCCTTCTCCTCAGCATCATGGGGATCGACCTGACGACCATCGCCGTCCTCGGCGGCGCACTCGGCGTCGGCATCGGCCTCGGTCTTCAGCAGATCGCCGCGAACTTCATCTCGGGGATCATCCTCCTGATCGAGGGGCAGACAACCGTCGGTGACTATGTCGAGCTCGACGGCGGCGAAACGGGCACCATCGTGAAGATGACCGCCCGCGCCTGCGTGCTGGAGACCTTCGACGGCCGCTGGATCGTCGTCCCGAACGACCATTTCATCACCACGCGGGTGGTCAACTACTCCGACCAGGGCAGTGCGAACCGCTACGAAGTGCCGTTCTCGGTCAGCTACGACACCGACATCAACCTCGTGCCCGACCTCATTGTCCGGGCGGTGGAGGCGCTGCCCTTCGTGCTGAAGACGCCCGAGGGGCCGGATTGCGAGCTGAAGGGCTTCGGCGAATCCGGCGTCGACTTCGCGGTGGAGTACTGGGTGAACGGCATCGACGACGGACGCAACAAATATGCCAGCCAGGTGCTCTTCGCGATCTGGAACGCGCTGAAGGCCGAGGGAATCGAAATCCCCTATCCGCACCGCGTGGTGGAACTGAAGGGCAGGATGCCGACATGACCGACGCTGTCGTCATCGGCGCCGGGCCTGCCGGGCTGATGGCGGCAGAGGCGCTGGCGACGGCCGGGCGGAGGGTTCTGGTCTGTGAGGGCCGCCCGAGCCCCGCGCGAAAGTTCCTGATGGCAGGAAAGTCGGGGTTGAACCTGACGAAGGACGAATCGTCCGCTGCCTTCGCCGCCCATTTCGATGCCGGCTGGCTTGCGCCGATGCTCGCGGAGTTCGGCCCGGCCGAGGTCATGGATTGGGCGCGGGGCCTCGGGCAGGAGGTCTTTACCGGGTCGTCCGGCCGGGTCTTTCCCGTCGCCATGAAGGCTTCCCCGCTCCTGCGCGCCTGGCTCGGCCGGCTCGGCGCGGCCGGGGTGGAACTGCGCACGAGGTGGATGTGGGAAGGGTTCGAGGGTGCTGCCCTTGCCTTCGACACGCCGGCCGGGCGACAGGTCCTGCGCCCCGAGGTCACGGTGCTCGCTCTGGGCGGGGCAAGCTGGCCGCGGCTCGGATCGGATGCCGCATGGGTCCCGTGGCTTGAAGCCAGCGGCGTGACGGTCGCGCCTTTCCGGCCCGCGAACATGGGGTTCTCCGTGGCCTGGTCGGACCACATGGCGCGGCATTTCGGCACCCCGGTCAAGGGCGCGGCGCTGGTCGTGGCCGGGCAGAGGGAGCGTGGCGAGTTCGTCGTCTCCGCCCGCGGCATCGAGGGTGGCGGCGTCTACGCCGTTTCGCGCGCGGTGCGTGAGGGCGCGGCGCTCACGCTCGACCTCGCGCCCGACAGGACCCTCGCCGAGGTGGCGGGGCGGCTGGCGAAGGGGCCGGGCAAGGACACGGTTCAGAACTGGCTCCGCAAGGCGCTGAAGCTCGATCCGGTGAAGGCCGCTCTTCTGCAGGAATGGGGGCGGCCGCTGCCGAAGGGGGATGCACTCGCCAGGCTGGTCAAGACGCTCCCCATCCGCCACAGCGGCCCGCGGCCGATTTCCGAGGCAATCTCCTCCGCAGGCGGCATCACCCGGGACAGCCTTACCGACGATCTGGAACTGAGCGGCATGCCCGGCGTCTATGCGGCGGGCGAGATGCTGGATTGGGAGGCGCCGACCGGCGGCTACCTGTTGACCGCCTGCCTCGCCACGGGCCTTCGGGCCGGCCGCGCGGCGGCGGCGCGTCAGCGCGCCATCGCGCGCTTGTAGGCCGGGCGCTGGCGCATCCGGTCGAGGTATTCGGTCAGCCGGTGCTCCACGATCGGGAACTTCGCCGACAACGCCCAGTTGCCGCAGTGGGTCAGGATGATGTCGGGCACCGTCATCATCTCGCCCATCAGGAACGGCCCCTCGCCCATCCGGTGCATCAGCGTCCGTTGCGAGCGCTCGAACTCCCACCTCAGCGTGTTCTTGATCGCGGCATGGCGCAGTTCCTCCGGCAGGACGAAGCTGTGCCGCGCCGCCATCCAGAGGTTCGCGTCGAATTCGTCCAGCAGGAACTGGGTCAGGCTGTCCTGTCGCGCCCGATCGAGCGTCCCCGCCCTGTGGGTAAGCTTGCCGTGCTTGTCGGCGAGATACTGGATGATGGCGGTCGAATCGGTGATGGGCGTGCCGTCCTCGACCAGCACGGGAACCTTGCCTGCGGGGTTGAAGGCCGTGACCCCTTCCGACCGGGGCGGGGCGGCGACATGCTCATAGGGCTCGCCGAGTTCCTCGAGCATCCAGAGGACCCGCGCGGCGCGGCTGCCGACAGTGCCGATAACCGTGTACATGAGCAGCCCCCCTGACGCGACCATGGAGCCATGTGCGACCGGCGGGTGCAAGACCCCTAGCGACGGTTCAGCATGGCAAGGCGGATGAGCGCGCGTTCCATCACCGCCATGGCCGGAGCGCGCGAGCTGGATCGTAGTGCGAGGTCCGTGTCGGTCAGTATCCCGATGGCCTTTTCAAGGCTGTGCATCCCCCAGCCCTGCGCCTGCCTGAGCATCCGGTCGCGGCGCGGGCCGAAGACGGGCGGGCGCATCCGGGCGATTCCCTCGGAGGCTCCGCCGGGGGCCGATGCCGCCGCATGCAGCGCACGGAAGTGGCGCATCGCCGCGATGGAAAGGCCCACCGGCGTCACGCCCTGCCCTTCGAGCCGGCGCATGAGGGGCCCAACCTCGCCCGAACGCGCCTCCGCCACGGCGTTCAGCACGTCGTCCACGTCGGCTTCGATGGTCGCCGGCGCGCAGGCCGCGACATCCGCCGGCGTCAGCGGAGTGGCGTCGCCAAACTTGTAGAGTGCGGTCTTTTCCACCGTCTGGCGGAAATCACCCGGGTCCAGGTCGCGCGCGAGGGCGAGAAGATCGGTCATCGCCTCGCGCCCGATCTCCCTGAGCCCGGCCTTGGCCAGCACCGCCTCGATCTCCTCGCGGCTCGGCGGGTCGTCGTAGATACCGATGGCAAAGGCGCTCGCATGGTCCTCGAACGCCTTTCGGAGTGCGGACGTCTTGCCGAGGTTCCCGGCGGTGACGACGAGCGTGGCGTCACCCGACCGCCAGGCCGCGAGCGCGGCCCTGACAGTGTCGGCCACGCTGTCGGCGGCTTCCTCCACGAAGGCGACGCGGGGGCCGGGAAAGAAGCCCTGCGCCCGCATCGCATCGTCCAGAAGGGCCGCGTCCTTGCGCAGATCCCCACCCGAAAGCCGCGTCAGCCGCATTTCGGCCTCCCCTTGCGGCCCGATCAGAGCGGCGATCAGCTCTTGCCGTTTCAGCGCGACGCGCATGGCGTCCGCGCCGAAGATAAGGACTCCGGCGCGGTCGGGCTCGGGCCGGGCGAAGAACCTCGCCGCCGCGGCGCCGGCGAGCTTCACTGCCCGTTCCAGTCAGCCGAGGTCGCGATCAGCCGTGTGACGATCTGGTCGGCGAGGATGCGCATGAGCCGCCGGTGGGCGTCTCCTTCCGAAGCCGCGGTGGCGACAGAGGTGCCGAAGGCCGAATAGGCGGTGAAGGAGGAGACCTCGCCGGAGGTCAGGGTCGCATCGGTGGCCGTGTCATGAAGCGTGAATGCGACCGTGCCCAGAAGCTGATAGCGGTTGATCGTGTTGTCGGGCGCGATCGCCTGGGGCTCGGCCTTCGTGGCGATCCGGTAGGAAAGCCGGAACTCCGGCGTCCGCGTGCGGCCGAGCCGGTCCTCGAGGCGGGCCACGAGGTCGAATGCGTCGCGATCATCCGGTGCATCGACCGTCACGCGGCCAAGAAGCCCCGATGCTGGTCCGCCGGGCCCGTAAGCTGGCTCGAAGCCGCAGGCCGCGACCGCGGATGCGGCAAGCAGCGTCAGGAAGGCGCGGCGGTCAGAGGACGACATTGACGATGCGGCCCGGCACGACGATGAGCTTCTTCGGCGCGGCCCCGGCCAGCGCCTTCAGCACAGCTTCGTCCGCCAGAACGATCTTTTCAACCTCCGTCGGCGGAAGGTCCTTCGCCACGACGATTTCGGCCCGCCGCTTGCCGTTGATCTGAATCGGCAGCGTCACCGTGTCCTCCACCAGCATCGCCGGATCGGCCTTGGGCCAGGGCGCCCGAGCGACCAGCCCCGCGCCACCTGTGATCGCCCAGACCTCCTCGGCCAGGTGCGGCACCATCGGCGACATGAGCTGCGCAAGCGTCCGCATCGCCACCCGCTTCGTGGCGGCCGAGGCGTCGGACTTCGCGAAGGTGTTGGTGAACTCGTAGAGCTTCGCCACCGCCTTGTTGAAGGCGAAGCCCTCGATTCCCGCCGTGACGTCGGCGATGGTCCGGTGCATGGCCTTAAGAAGCGCCTCATCCTGTGTCGTGTCCGTCCCGCCCCTGACGTCGATCTCGGCGGCGAGCCGCCAGACCCGCGAGAGGTGCTTCTGCGTCGCGTCGGCCCCGGCTGCCGTCCATTCCACGTCGCGCTCGGGCGGGCTGTCGGACATGACGAACCAGCGCGCGGTATCGGCGCCGTAGCGGGCGATGATGTCCATCGGATCGACGACGTTCTTCTTCGACTTCGACATCTTGATGACGGGACCGATCTCGACCGGCGTGCCATCGGCAAGCGTCGCGCCCTCGGCGGTGCGGGTCACCTCGTCGGGCGTGTGCCAGACGGGGCGGCCGTCCTTGCTGCGCGTCGCGTAGGTCTCGTGCGTCACCATTCCTTGCGTGAAGAGCGCGTCGAAGGGCTCGATGGCCTTCGCCGGCAGGTGGCCGCAGATGTGCATCGCGCGGGCGAAGAAGCGGGAATAGAGCAGGTGCAGGATCGCGTGTTCGATCCCGCCGATGTACTGGTCGACGTTCATCCAGTATTCGGCTTCCGCCATGTCGGTCGGCGTCCTGGCATGCGGCGCGGTGAAGCGGGCGTAGTACCAGGACGAATCGACGAAGGTGTCCATCGTGTCGGTCTCGCGCCGGGCGGGTCTGCCGCAGGCGGGGCAGGGCACGTCGCGCCAGGTCGGGTGCCGGTCGAGGGGGTTCCCCGGTTGGTCGAAACTCACGTCGTCCGGCAGGCGGACCGGCAGGTTCGCCTTCTTCTCCGGCACCACGCCGCAACCCTCGCAATGCACGACCGGGATCGGGCAGCCCCAGTAGCGCTGACGGGAGAGACCCCAGTCGCGCAGGCGGTACTTGGTGACCCCGGTGCCGTAGCCCTTCGCCTCGGCATGGGCGATGGCGGCGTCGATGGCCTCGTCCCCGGTCTGCTCCGCGGCCCCGGCAAAGCCGCGGGTATAGCGCACCCGCTCCGACTTCTGCGGCACGTAAGGATCGACCCCGATGTCCCAGCTGCCGTCGAGCGGCAGGAACGTATCGACGATGGGCAAACCGTACTTCCGGCAGAAGTCGTGGTCGCGCTGGTCGTGGCCGGGGCAGCCGAAGATCGCGCCGGTGCCGTAGTCCATGAGGATGAAGTTCGCGATCCAGACCGGGATTTCCCATTTCGGATCAAGCGGATGGCGCACCTTCAGCCCGGTGTCGAGCCCGAGCTTCTCGGCCGTCTCGATGGCCTCTTCGGTGGTGCCGCCCTTCCGCGCCTCGGCGCAGAAGGCGGCGATCTCGGGCCGCTCGGCCTCGAGCGCGCGGGCCAAGGCGTGGTCGGGCGAGATGCCGAGGAACGAGGCGCCCATCAGCGTGTCGGGGCGCGTGGTATAGACCTCGACCCGGTCGAACCCGGCATGGGGCGCGGTCAGGTGCCAGCCCATCTCCAGGCCGCGGCTCTTGCCGATCCAGTTGCGCTGCATGGTCCGGACCTTCTCCGGCCACTGGTCCAGCCCGTCGATCGCCTCCAGCAGATCCTCGGCGAAATCCGAAATCTTGAAGAACCACTGCGTCAGTTCGCGCCGCTCCACCTCCGCGCCCGAACGCCAGCCCTTGCCGTCGATCACCTGCTCGTTGGCCAGCACGGTCATGTCGACCGGGTCCCAGTTGACCACCGCGGCCTTGCGATAGACGAGCCCCTTTTCCATGAAGTCGATGAACATCGACTGCTGCTGGCCGTAGTATTCCGGGTCGCAGGTGGCGAATTCGCGGGACCAGTCGATCGAGAGGCCCAAGGGTTTCATCTGGTCGCGCATCTGCGCGATGTTGCCGTAGGTCCAGTCCTTCGGATGACCGCCCCGTTCCATCGCGGCGTTCTCGGCCGGCATCCCGAAGGCATCCCAGCCCATCGGGTGCAACACGCTGAACCCGCAGGAGGATTTGTAGCGCGCCACGACATCGCCCATCGTGTAGTTGCGCACATGGCCGATATGGATGCGCCCCGACGGGTAGGGGAACATCTCGAGCACGTAGTATTTCGGCCGCGCCGGATCATGCCGGGCCGTGAAGCATCCGGCCTTTTCCCAGGCCTTCTGCCACTTCGGTTCGATCACGGCGGGGTCGTAGCGCGACATGTCTGTCCTCGGCGTTCTGTCGGGCCGGTTATACAAGCGCGGCAGGCAAGGTCCAGAGTTTCCCTCTGCCTGTCATCTTGCCTGTGTGTCCACGGTGTCCGGGGCGGCTCCCCGGGGGGCGTCAGAGCCTGCCGGCGCGAATCCTGAGTTCGCGCGCCCTGGTCAGGATCGCGTCCTCGACCGCACGCTGCGTCGCGGGATCGACCGGCCCCGCCTTCGTCATCAGCGCGACCTTGAGCGAGCGGGCATCGAGCGCCGGGTCCTGAACGTAGATCGTGGCGCGGTAGGCGCGCCCGCCGCCGGGCGGGGTGCCGTAGCCGGTGACGATCACGCCCGAGAAAGGATCGACCGACTGGATCGGCAGGAAGTCCAGCACCTCGAGCGAAGCCTGCCAGAGGAAGCGGTTCACCTCGACGGTGGTGTTCGGATCCTGCGCGTTGGTGAAGAGATCCCATAACGTCGAGCGCTTCTTTTCGCGGTTGACCCTGGCCAAATTGGCGCGCTGCGCGTCGGCGGCGGCCCGCGCGTCGATCGTCGAGGCATCGGTGGTCGGCGCCCGCTTGCGCCCGAAAAGTCCGCTGTCGCCCGAGCCGATTCCGCTGCACGAGGCGAGTGTCGCCACCAGCCCCGCAAGAATCGCGCCGCGCATCATGATCCGGACCATCTGTCCCACCCTTGCCGCTCCGTTTCCGCTGTCTAGCCGAGCCTCCCCGTGCGAACAAGGCTTTTCCGGACAGGGGGTTCGCCGCCAAACGGGCCTGCCGCCAAGTCACTGTGGCAAGAAGGCACCATCGCCCCCGAACCTTCCCGCGGCCCCTGTCCTTTCCGTTGCATTGCCGGGGCGGACGGCGGAAATAGGGGCATACCCAATTCGGATTCCCCTGAGTTGGGCCTACCCCTGAGATCAACGAGGGAATACGAAATGAAAAAGATCCTTCTCGCTTCCACCGCGCTCGTCGGCTTCGCCGGCGCCGCCGCGGCTGCGGAGATCACGCTGTCGGGCTATGCCGAGATCGGCATCGACGGCGGCAACGCCGTGGGCTACGAGACCCAGTTCCACAACGACTGGCAGGTGAACTTCAACTTCTCGGGCACGATGGACTCGGGCGTCGAGTTCGGCGGCAAGGTCCAGATCGAAGAGACGAACGGCCCTGGTGCGACCAACGGCGGCCTGAAAATCGACGACGAGGCATTCTGGGTTTCGGGCACGTTCGGCAAGGTTACGCTGGGCGAGACCGCGGGCGCGCTCGACTGGGCGGTTCCCGACGTCTACTCGGGCTCCGGCATCTCGGATGACCATTCGACCCACGCCGGCGCCTACTGGAACACCGGCATGGACGGTTTCTATGATAACCAGATCCTGCGCTACGAATACTCCTTCGGCGACTTCGGCGTGGCCCTCTCGGCCGAGATGGACGACACCGGCGTGCAGGACACGATCTGGGCTCTCGGCGGCAAGTGGGCCGGCCAGCTTTCGGGCCTCGACGTGACCGCCGGTCTCGGTTACCAGTCGAACGGTGGCGCGGATACCGTCAGCGTCGGCGCCACGGCCGCGATGTCGAACGGCCTGTCGTTCGCCCTTGGCTATGCCCAGTTCAACTCGGATACCGCCCCCGGCGGGATCGTGTTCGACACCGGCGACTTTGTGTCCGGCGCCACCCAGGTTGAAAACTGGATGGGCGTGGGCGTTGCCTACACCACCGGTGCCCTGACCGTCGGCGCGAACTACAGCGTCTACGGCGCCGAACTCGCCGGCGTGCCGGACCCGTCGGGCTGGGGCCTCGTGGCCAACTACGATCTCGGCGGCGGCGCGGTCGCAATGGCCTCCTACGGCGCCAGCGACAACGGCGTGGCGGGCAACGGCAAGGGCGACGAGACCTGGTCGATCGGCCTCGGCCTGTCGTTCTGATCGTCCGATCGGAAGAACTGCGGAAGGAGCGGGCACAGCGCCCGCTCTTTTCACTTTCCGCGGCCGACGCCCAACTCGACATTGCCCGCCCCCACCGGTAAGGTCCGCGCCGATCACGAGGAGCGGTGGGCCAGACGATGCGCGCGATGACGGGACCGGAGATTCAGGAGGCCTACGGCCGCGCGCTCGACGCGCACAAGGCCGGCGACCTCGACACCGCGATCCGCGGCTACGGCGCGATAATCGAAGCCAACCCGAAGGTGGCCGAGGCGCATTTCCAGGCCGGCCGAATCTACACGGCGAAGATGCGCTTCGACCGCGCTTTCCTGCATTTCCGGGCCGCCGTCAGCCTTCGCCCCGCCGAAGGCGCGATCTGGAGCGCCTGGGCCAACGCTGTGGCGCTGGGGGCGGATGCGGCCGCCGAGGCGGAGTTTCTCAAGGCGTTGAAATCCGCGCCGGTTCCCCCGGAGGCGCGTGTCGCGCTTCAAGACCGCTTCGGCGCGCAGCGCGGGGGGACCCGCCCCGCAACCGGAGGAATGAAGCTCGCCGCCATCCGTCGCCTTCTGTCGCTGATCCAGTCGGGCAGAATGGCCGAAGCCGAGCGACTTGCCAGCGCGGCTCTGAAGCAGCATCCCGGCTCGGCTCTGGCGCTGAACGTTCTCGCCACCGCGCTCGCCCGGCAGGGAAAGGCCGCCCCCGCCGAGGCCGCGTTCCTCAAGGCGATCGCCGTCGACCCCGACTATGCCGAGGCCCATGACAATCTTGGCCAATTCCTGATCGAGCAGGGGCGGCCCGAGGAAGCCCAGGCGATGTTCCGCAGGGCAGTAATGCTCGCCCCCGGTCTTGCCCCGGCGCTGGTCAACCTTGCCACCTGCCTTACCTCGGCCGGCCAGCCCGCCGCCGCGCTGACGCTGCTCGAACGCGCGCGCGCGGGAGGGGCAGATGCGCCACCGCTTTGCGTCGCTCTCGGCAACGCGCATACGCGATTGAAGAACTTCGCCAGGGCCGAGGCCGCCTTGCTGCGCGGCGTCGAACTCACAAAGGGCGGGACGGCGCAGATACTGGCACTTCTGGCGCAGGCACAGGCGCGGCTTGGAAAGGATGGCGAGGCGATGGCCAACTTCGACCGCGCGCTCGCGATGAACGAGAACCTGCCGGTCGCCGTGGGTGGCAAGGCGCTCCTGCTCCAGACGCTCGGCGATTTCGGGGGGGCCGAGGTGCTCTTCCGCAAAGGCTTCGAGATCGACCCGTTGAACGGCGAGAACTTCCGCGCCTTCATCATGTCGCACAAGGCGAAGCCGGGCGATCCGGTGATCGACATGATGCTCCGGCGCTACGAAGACCCGGCGATGTCGCCGACCGACCGGATGAACATGGGCTTCGCCATCGCCAAGGCGCTTGAAGATGTGAAGGATTACGGCCGCGTCTTCCGCTACCTTGACGAGGCCAACGCGCTGATGCGCAAGATGTCGCCCTACAGCATCGCCCAACGGTTCGAGCAGGTGGCCCAGACCAAGGCGGTGTTCGAAGGAGTCGACTGGCACGGCACGAGGATCGAGGGCACGACCGATTTCGCACCGATATTCGTGACCGGGATGCCGCGGTCGGGCACCACGCTGATCGAGCAGATCATCGCCAGCCACTCCTTGGTGACCGGGGCCGGAGAGATCGGCGAATGTGCCCGTGCGGCGCAGGATCTGATCTACGACGCGAAGAACCCGATGAAGATGCACCCGCCGTCGATGGACGAAATTGCCGGACTCGGCCACCGGTTCGAGGCCTTCATTGGCGAGCGTTTCCCCGGGTCGGACCGGATCACCGACAAGTCGATCCAGACCTACATGTATCTCGGCCTCGTGAAGCTCGCGATGCCGAATGCGCGGTTCGTCGTGGTGCGCCGCGATCCGCGCGACAACCTCCTGTCGATCTACAAGAACAAGTTTCCCGACGACACGCACCTTTACGCCTACGACCAGCGCGACCTGGCGAAGTTCTACGGGACCTTCGTCGAGATGATCGACTTCTGGCGCGAACGTGTGCCTGACTGGTTCTACGAGGTGCAATACGAGGAACTGGTGGCCAACCCCGAGGAGGAGACGCGCAAGCTGATCGCGGCCTGCGGGCTCGACTGGGAGGACGCCTGTCTCTCGTTCCACGAGAACAAGCGGAAGGTGGAGACGCTTTCCGTCTATCAGGTGCGCCAGCCGATCACCCAGGCTTCGGTCGCTCTCTGGCAGCGCTACGAGAAGGACCTGGAGCCGATGCTGGAGCAGTTGAAGAAGGATGGCCATGTCGCTGGCTGAGATTCTCGGGCGAATCCGCGCGGCCGAACGCCAGGCCGGACGACCGGAGGGTTCGGTCAAGCTCATCGCGGTCTCCAAGGTCCAGCCGCTCGACCGGGTGGAGGCCGTGCTGGCCGAGGGCCACCGGGTCTTCGGCGAGAACTATGTGCAGGAGGCGGCGGCGAAATGGCCGGCGCTGCGCGAGCGGTTCGGGCTGGTCGAGCTGCACATGATCGGCCCGCTGCAGACCAACAAGGCCAAGGCGGCGGTGGAGCTTTTCGACGCGATCCACACGCTTGACCGCCCCTCGCTCGCCGAGAAGCTTGCGCGCCTGGCAGAGGCCCGGGGGGCCTGCCCCGCGCTTTTCCTCCAGGTGAACACGGGCGAGGAGCCGCAGAAGGGCGGCATCCTGCCGGCCGCGGTGGACGGGTTCATCGCCGAGTGCCGCTCCCTGGGTCTGGTCCTCGGCGGGCTCATGTGCATCCCGCCGGAGGGCGAGGATCCTGCGCCGCATTTCGCGGACCTGGCGGGGATGGCCGAGCGGAACGGCCTGTCGGGCCTCTCGATGGGCATGAGCGCCGATTTCGAGACCGCCATCGCGCTCGGTGCAACGCATGTCCGGGTCGGTTCTGCCATCTTCGGCGCGCGGGCTTACGGGCCGCGCTGAGGGACGACGACCCGCGTTCCGGGCGCGGCATGCCGGGCGATGAAGACGAGGTCGCGCCGGGAGAAGGCAAGGCAGCCCGCGGTAGGGTAACCGGGGCGGCGCCACTGGTGGATGAAGATCGCGGAGCCCTTCCCGGGCACCGCGTCGGGCCAGTTCCAATCGAGCGGCAGGATCAGGTCGTAGAGCGGATCCGCGCGGCGGAGCCGCTCCGCGCTTTTCCCAAACGGTTTCCGGGTGAGGTGGTTGTACTCCGGGTGGCCGGAAAGATCGCACCAGCGGTCCTGCGGATGGATGGGCCGGGCCCAGGGCGGCAGGAGATGCGCTGCGATCCGGTCGGGCCGGTAGAGCAGCCCGATGATACGATGCACGCCGGCGGGTGTCGCCCCGTCACCTTCATGCTTGTCGGTGTCGATGCCGGACCGGCCGAGGCTGACCGGCAACAGGCGGTGCCGGAAACGCACTCCGGCCGGGGTCACGACGAGGTCGGCCGGACTCAAAGGAGATGCCCCGACTTCCGCGCCTTTGTCGCGAGGTAGCCGGCGTTGTGGCGGGTGTGACCGACCTTCAGGGGAACACGCTCGGTCACGTCGATGCCCATGGCCTCCATCATCCGGACCTTGGCGGGGTTGTTGGTCAGAAGCCGAACCGAGGAGAAGCCCAGTTTCTTCAGGATCGCCGCGCCCAGGCGGAAGTCGCGCTCGTCATCCTCGAACCCAAGCCGGTGGTTGGCCTCGACCGTGTCGAAGCCCTGATCCTGCAGCGAATAGGCGCGCATCTTGTTGGCCAGCCCGATGCCGCGCCCCTCCTGGTTGAGGTAGAGCAAGACGCCCGCACCTTCAGCCCCCATCTGGGCAAGCGCGGCACGCAGCTGCGGGCCGCAGTCGCATTTCAGGCTGCCGAGCAGGTCGCCGGTGAAGCAGGCGGAATGGAGCCGGGCGAGCACGGGCCTGTCGCGCGGGGGGTGGCCGATCTCTATGGCGTAGTGTTCCTCGCCGCCGTCCTCGGGGCGGAAGACATGCAGCCGGCCGGCCTCTGCGGCCTCCATCGGGACGCGGGCTGAGACGACGGGGTGAAGCGTTGCGGACGCCGACAGGACAGGTGCGGCCTCGTCCCAGTCCACCAGTGTCAGCGCCTCGGACCCCGCGAGCGCGGCAGCATCCGCCACCGGAACGAGAAGCCCGGCCGGCAGCAGCCGGGCGGATTTCGCAAGCTGGATCGCCGCCCGCGCCAGCGTCGCGCCCCCCTCGCGACGGCTGAGGAGTGGCCCCTTCATCGGCGTGGCGAGATCGCCTGAGGGATCGGCGATCGCCGCCACCCAGGCCGGAGTGGCCTCATCTGGCACCACGAGCCGCGCGACGTCGCCGTCATAGGCGCGGGCCTTGAGCGTCGCTGCCCGCTTGTCGGTGATGGCGAGCGTCATCGGCCCCATCGCCGCAAGGGCTGCGAAGCGGGCCGGATCGAGCGCCTCGGCCGCGAGCGCGAGCGCACCCTGTCCCCCCGCGACGAGCGCGACAGGCACGCCCATGCGCAGGTCGGCGCGGGCGCGGTTCAGCCGTTCGACGATATCGGGGCCGAGGGGCATGTTACAGTCCGTCCGGATCGGTGCCCTCCTAGATAGTCTGCCCGGAAGGAAATTGAAACATTTGCAATCCTGGCGACACGACCGCGTGAGCCTTCGGGTCGTTGACTTGTGTCAAAGCGACCTGGTGCGCATCTGGCTCAAAGAGGACGGACGGAGGATATCGACATGGCGAACGTGAAGAAGATCCTGCTTGTCGATGATGACGCAGACCTGCGCGAGGCGCTGGCCGAACAGCTCGTGTCGACCGAGGATTTCGATGTCTTCGAGGCCGGCACCGGCGCCGACGGGATCGAGAAGGTGAAGGCTGGGATCTACGACCTCGTGATCCTCGACGTGGGGCTTCCAGACACCGACGGACGCGAGCTCTGCAAGAAGATGCGAAAGCAGGGAGTGAAGTGCCCGATCCTGATGCTGACGGGCCATGACGGCGACGCCGATACGATCCTCGGGCTTGACGCAGGAGCCAACGATTATGTGACCAAGCCCTTCAAGTTCCCGGTTCTTCTCGCCCGTATCCGGGCGCAGTTGCGCACCCACGAGCAGTCGGAGGACGCGATCTTCCAGCTTGGTCCGTATACGTTCAAGCCGGCCATGAAGATGCTGATCGACGAGCGCGACCGGAAGATCCGGCTGACCGAGAAGGAGACGAACATCCTGAAATTCCTCTACCGCGCGACCGAGAGTGTGGTGCCGCGCGATGTGCTCCTGCATGAGGTCTGGGGCTACAATGCCGGCGTCACGACGCATACGCTGGAGACACATATCTACCGGTTGCGCCAGAAAATTGAACCCGATCCGTCAAACGCCCGCCTTCTTGTGACCGAATCCGGGGGCTATCGTCTGGTCGCATAGGCTCCCCCTATCCCCTCGCCGGACCGGGGTCATGATGCGGCATCCTCCCTGTTGGACTGGCCGGGCCTCGTGCCCGGCCTTTTTTTCGCCTTGCCCCGTGACCCAGGGAAAGGCCACGACCGCGACCCCATCGCCAAGGTCCGACGCTACGCTTGCGGAGAAGTCCAGCCGGAAGTTCCGGTCGCGGCGCAGAAGGCCGGCGATCATTCGACGGGGGTGGTCTTCGCCTCGGGGAACTCCTTTCCCGCGAGGAAGGGATAGGCAAGGGCGGCAACCTCGCGCCGTTCCGGCCCGTCGATCCGGAGAAAGTGCCAGGCCTTGCCCTCCCTGAGCGCCAGCAGAGGCTGCTCGTTGCGGGCCGTCTTGCCGTCCATCTCGCTCACGAACGCGGTGGGGACGATCACCCAGGCGACGCTTGCACCGTCCGCGAGCCCCTCGTCTTCTGCATCGAGCGCGGACTGGTCGGCAGAGAGGTCCGTGACCTTCGTGCCCCGCATCAGGGCGCCCGTCTGCTCCACGAGGGTTTTCCTCAGCGCCGTTTGCTCCAGCCCTGTGGCGGCGGCGAAGATGGCAACGACGCGGGGCGGCATCGCCGCGACCACTGCTTCGGCATTGCCCGTCGCGATGGCGTCGAGATAGGCCGTGATCGCCTTGTCGAGCGCCCGCGCCTCGGCCTTCGCAAGCGGACGCGCGGCTGCCGGCAGGGCGAGAAGAAGGGCGGCAAGCAGGGTGGCGAGGCGGATCGGGCGCATGGGGGCCTCCATTCGGCGTCGGCATAGCATCTTGCACGGGTCCTAAGCCTCCGCAAGCCGCGCGGCACGGGCTTGGCCAACGCGGCCCGTGCGCTTATGGTCCCGCCCGCAACGGAAAGGAACCGCCCATGGCCTTCACCATCGCCACCTGGAACATCAACTCCGTCCGCTTGCGCGAGGGGCTCGTTTCGCGTCTGATGCGGGAAGAGGCGCCTGACGTCCTTTGCCTGCAGGAATGCAAGGCGCCGGTAGAGAGTATCCCGCTCGAAGGGTTCAGGTCGCTCGGCTATGGGCACATGGTCGCGCGCGGGCAGAAGGGCTACAACGGCGTCGCGATCCTTTCGAAGCATCCGCTGCGCGAAGTGGGTGCGCATGATTTCGTCGACCTCGGTCATGCCCGCCATATCGCTGCTGCGTTCGAAAACGGCGTCACCATCCACAACTTCTACGTGCCTGCCGGCGGCGACATCCCCGACCGGGAGGAGAACATGAAGTTCGGCCAGAAGCTGGACTACGTCGCCGCCATGCGGGACTGGGCAAGGGCGGAGCGGCCGAAGAAGGCGATCCTCGTGGGCGATCTCAACATCGCTCCGCGGGAGGACGACGTCTGGAACCACAAGAGCCTGCTGAAGATCGTCAGCCACACGCCTGTCGAGACCGAGCTTCTCGGTCAGGCACAGGAGGCCGGCAGCTGGGTCGACATCACCCGGCAGGACATTCCCGACGGCTCCCTCTACAGCTGGTGGTCCTACCGCGCACCCGACTGGGACGCGGCCGACAAGGGACGGCGGCTCGACCACATTTGGGCCACGCCCGACATCGCCGGCGCCGGCCATGGCAGCCGCATCCTGCGGGCCGCGCGGGGCTGGGAGCAGCCCTCGGACCACGCCCCTGTCTTCGCGAGCTTCGACCTTTGAACGGCGCTGGGCTTATGCGATCCGGCGGATTGCGACGGGACGGCGATGCGGCTATCGCTGTGCGCAGCATCGAAGGAGCGCACTTGCCGTGACCCAGCCCGTGGACCCCGTCCGCCTGACCGCCGACCTGATCCGCTGCCCCTCCGTCACGCCCGAGGAGGGTGGCGCGCTTAACCTCCTCCAGGGGATTCTGGAGGACGCCGGTTTCGAATGTCACCGGGTGGACCGGGCCGGAACGCCCAACCTCTTCGCCCGCTGGGGGCGCAAGGGCGCGAACCGTACCTTCGGCTTCAATGGCCATACAGATGTCGTGCCTGTGGGCGATGCGGCGGCCTGGACGCACGACCCCTTCGGAGGGGAGATTGCCGACGGCTGGCTCTGGGGCCGTGGCGCGACCGACATGAAGTCGGGCGTGGCGGCCTTCGCCGCCGCCGCGGTGGACTTCGTGCGCGAGACGCCGCCGGATGGTGCCATCGTGCTGACCATAACCGGCGACGAGGAGGGGCCGGGCAAGGACGGGACGGTCGCGCTTCTCGACTGGATGCGTGCGCAGGGCGAGGGCATGTCGGTCTGCCTCGTCGGAGAGCCCACCTGCCCCGAACGCATGGGCGAGATGATCAAGATCGGCCGGCGCGGCTCCATGACGGTGCATTTCGAGGCGCAGGGGGTACAGGGGCATTCGGCCTATCCGCACCGGGCGAAGAACCCGCTTCATGCCCTCGTCCGGCTGATGGACCGCGTGGCCTCGCACCCGCTCGACCAGGGGACGGCGCATTTCGACGCCTCCACGCTGGCGATCACGACGATCGACACCGGCAACACAGCCTCGAACGTGATCCCGGCGAAGGCGCGGGCCACGGTGAACATCCGCTTCAACGACGCCCACAGCTCGGTCAGCCTTGCCGACTGGCTGCGGTCCGAGGCGGCTTCGGTGGAGAGGGAGACTGGTGTGCATTTCTCGCTCCGGATCGAGGTCTCGGGCGAAAGCTTCGTGACGCCGCCTAGTGATTTCGTACGGCTGGTCGCCGGATCCGTTCGCGCCGAGACCGGGCTCGACCCGGTCTTGTCCACTTCGGGCGGCACGTCGGATGCACGCTTCGTGAAGGACCATTGCCCGGTGGTGGAGTTCGGCCTTGTCGGGCGGACCATGCACCAGGTGGACGAGCGGGTCGAAGTCGCGCAGATTCATCAGCTGAAGGCGGTCTACGGCCGGATTCTGAGGGACTATTTCGCCTGAGCGGCGCGGGCGGCAGTTGCGGGAGCCTCCGGCGGAGGTATTTGGGGCAGGAGGAAAGCGCATGACGCGGGCCTGTGCGCATGGTAGCCCAAGGCCATGGTACGCATTCCCTCCAAGACCGAAATCCTCGACTGGATCGCCGAGAACCCCGGGCTTTCCGCCAAGCGCGACATCGCCAAGGCCTTCGGCATCAAGGGGGCCGAGCGGATCGAGCTGAAACGGCTGCTGAAGGAGCTTGAGGCCGAGGGGACGCTGGAACGGCGGCGCAAGACCTATCGCGATGCCGAGAAGTTGCCGCCGGTGACGATCCTGAGCATCCTCGCGCCCGACCGGAACGGCGACCAGTTCGCCCGCGCGATGGAATGGCAAGGCGAGGGTCCGGAGCCGCGCGTCCTCTTCCTGCCGCGCAAGGCAGATGCGCCCGTGGCCGAAGGGGACCGTGTGCTCGCCCGCGTCAACGAGGTGCGGGGCGAGGATTACCAGTACGAGGCGCGGTTGATCCGCAAGATCGGGACAAACCCGCTGAAGGTCCTCGGCATCTTCCGCAAGGCGGCAGAGGGCGGACGGATTGTCGCCATCGACAAGGGGTCGGACAAGGAATGGCTCGTCAGCGCGGAGGCGACGCAGGGCGCGAAGGACGGCGAGCTGGTGGAGGCGGAACAAGCAGGGCCGAAGGGACGCATGGGGTTGCCGCGGGCCCGGATCGTCGAGCGGCTGGGCGACCCGGCCGCGCCGAAGGCGGTCTCGCTGATCGCGATCCACCAGCACGGCATCCCCGACGAATTCCCCGACGCCGCAATCGCGGAGGCGGACCGGATGAAGCCCGCCGCCTTGGGCGACCGCGAAGACCTGCGCCATCTGCCCTTCGTCACCATCGACCCGGCTGACGCACGCGACCATGACGACGCCTGCTATGCCCATGCCGACGAAGACCCGCGGAACGAGGGCGGACACATCGTCTGGGTCGCCATCGCCGACGTCGCACGCTATGTCACGCCCGGCTCCGCGCTCGACCGCGAGGCGCGAAACCGGGGAAACTCCACGTATTTCCCCGACCGCGTCGTGCCGATGCTGCCAGACCGGCTGTCGGGCGATCTCTGTTCGCTGCACGAAGGCGTGGCGCGGGCGGTCATTGCCGTCTGGATGAAGCTCGACATGAAGGGGCGGAAGGTCTCCCACCGCTTCACCCGCGCGATGATCAAGTCGGTCGCGAGTCTGAACTACACCGAGGTGCAGGAGGCGCGGGACGGCCGCCCGAACGACCGCTGCGAACCGCTGTTGGAGGAGGTCATCGCGCCCCTCTATGCCGCCTACGAGGCGACGAAAGTCGCGCGCGCGATGCGCCAGCCGCTCGACCTCGACCTGCCGGAGCGGAAGATCGAACTGACCGAGGACGGCCGTGTCGCCTCGGTGGCGTTCCGCGACAGGTTCGACGCGCATCGGCTGATCGAGGAATTCATGATCCTCGCCAATGTCGCCGCGGCCGAGGAATTGATCCGGCTCCGCCGCCCGCTGCTCTACCGCGTGCACGAGGAACCTTCGCCGCTGAAACTCGACGCGCTGCGCGAGGTCGCGGAGGCCTCGGGCTTCACGCTCGCCAAGGGACAGGTGCTGAGGACCGAGCACCTGAACCGACTTCTTGCGCAAGCCGAGGGCACGGATTTCGACGAGCTTCTGAACATCACCACCCTCAGGTCGATGACGCAGGCCTATTATCATCCGGAGAACTTCGGGCACTTCGGGCTGGCGCTGAAATCCTACGCGCATTTCACCTCGCCGATCCGGCGCTATTCCGACCTGATCGTGCACCGCGCCCTCATCTCGGGGCACAGCTGGGGGAAGGACGGGCTTTCGGCCGAGGACATCGAGCGGCTGGAGGAAACGGCCCAGCATATTTCCGAGACCGAACGCCGGTCGATGGCGGCCGAACGCGACACGACGGACCGCTACCTCGCGGCCTACCTCTCGGACCGGGTCGGCGCCGAATTCGAGGGCCGGGTAAGCGGCGTCACCCGCTTCGGGCTCTTCGTGAAGCTGACGGAGACGGGGGCCGACGGGCTCATTCCGATCCGCACGCTCGGGCGGGAATTCTTCCACTACGATCCGAGGACGGAGACGTTGACGGGCGCGGACACCGGGCTGGTGATCGGCATGGGACAGCGCGTGCTGGTGCGGCTGGCCGAAGCGGTGCCGGTCACGGGCGGGCTGATGCTCGAACTCCTGGAGATCGAGGGGCGGGGGATGCCCGGTGGCGCGTCGGCGAAGCGTGGCAAGCCCTCGGCCCGCCGGCCGGGTCAGGCCGCTGCGAGGACGTCGAAGACCGGTCGCAAGGTCACCCGCCGCCGCTGACGGTTCCGGGCCCTGACACCGGCTTTCCCGCTGCGCCGCGTCGCGCTACACTCCGGCCAAACGAAAAACGGCAGGGCAGGTGACGCATGAAGCTTGCAGGCATGGCGGTTGCAGTCTGGATTCTGGGTTCCGGCCTGGCGCATGCCGGGACAGCCTCCGCACCGGCCGATCAGCAGGAGACGGCGATGAGCGGCCCCGAGACGATCCATCCCGCGACGGCAAACCTCCGCTTCGGTCGCTGGATCGAGGAGTTCCGCAGCCGTGCGATTGCGCAAGGGATCTCGCCGGAAACCTTCGCGGCGGCCTTCCGCGGGGTCGAATACAACACCGGGGTCATCGAGAAGGACCGCAACCAGAGCGAGTTCACCAAGGCGATCTGGGACTATCTCGACAGTGCGGTGTCTGACATCCGTGTCGCGAACGGACGGGCCGCACTCGACTCGCATCGCCAGATCCTCGACCGGATCGAGGCGGAGTTCGGCGTGGACAAGGAGGTGGTCGTGGCCATCTGGGGGCTCGAAAGCTCCTACGGCGCGAACCGGGGCAATACCCCCCTGATCGAGGCGCTGGCGACGCTCGCCTATGACGGGCGGCGGGGCGACTTCTTCGAAAGCCAGCTCCTCGCGGCGCTGGAGATCGTCCAGTCGGGCGACGTGGAGCCGGGCAGGATGACCGGAAGCTGGGCGGGGGCGATGGGCCACACCCAGTTCATCCCGACCTCCTACCTTTCCTTCGCGGTCGATTTCACCGGCGACGGGCGGCGCGACATCTGGTCGGACGACCCGGCGGATGCGCTCGCTTCCACCGCGGCCTATCTCGCCCGCTCGGGCTGGCGGAAGGGCGCACCCTGGGGGGGCGAGGTGACCCTGCCCGTCGGCTTCGACTTCGGTCAGACGGGGGAGCGGGTGAAGAAGACTGCCGCCGAGTGGGCGGCGCTTGGCGTCCGCAGCGCGGAGGGCCGCGAGATCGGCGACCACGGGCCGGCTTCCATCCTCTTGCCCGCAGGTGCGGGGGGCGCGGCCTTCATGATCTTCCCGAACTTCCACGCGATCGAGAAATACAACACCGCCGACGCCTATGTGATCGCGGTCGGCCATCTTGCCGACCGCATCGCGGGCGGGCCGCCCATCCGCGCCGCCTGGCCGCGGCAGGACCGTGCGCTTCTCGCGGCCGAACGCCGCGAGTTGCAGGAACGGCTGACGCAGGCAGGCTTCGATACGGGCGGCATCGATGGCCGGATCGGGCCCAATACGATCGCGGCTGTTCGCGCCTTCCAGCGGGCATCGGGTCTCATCCCCGACGGCTACGCCAGCCTCGACATTCTCCGCCGGCTCAGGTGACGGCCGGCCCGCGCGGCGCGCCCGAGCCTGCCCTTTCGCCCTGCGCCAGATGCCCCGGGGGCGTGGGGACGGTGCCCGCGCCGGGCGTCAACCGCCCCCGCAGAAGCGCCATCGGGTGGCGCCTCAGCGTCAGCCGGAGCGCGGCGTAATCCTCCACCACCTCCTCGCCCTCGCTCATCGCGGCGAAGGTGACAGCGGGTTCCACGATCCCCTCGCCGTCGAGGTCGCCGGCGAAGAGCGGCAGCGGTTTCGGTCCGGCCACGGCGCGGGCGGCCCAGAGCGCGTCGCGCCGCGAAAGTCCGAGCGCCGCGAAGGCATCCGCTTCGGCCAGCTTCACCAGCGTGGCCGGCGCCACCCCGGCCCGGCGCCACACATCATCGACCGCGCGGTAGCCGTTGCCGCGCGCCGCCGCGATCCACTCGCCCTCCTCCCCGCCCACGCCGCGGATCTGGCGGAAGCCAAGACGGAGCGCGAGAGCCCCACCGGGGCGGTTTTCCATCCGGTTGTCCCAGAGGCTCGCGTTGACGCAGACCGGCAGCACCTCCACCCCATGCGCGCGGGCATCGCGCACGATCTGCGCGGGGGCGTAGAAGCCCATCGGCTGTGAATTGAGAAGCGCACAGGCGAAGATGCCGGGGTGGTGGCGCTTCAGCCAGGCCGAGGCGTAGACCAGAAGCGCGAAGCTTGCAGCGTGGCTTTCCGGAAAGCCGTAGCTGCCGAAACCCTCGATCTGGGAAAAGCAGCGCGCCGCGAAGTCGGCGTCATAGCTGTTCGCGGCCATGCCGGCCATGAACCTTTCGCGGAAATCGCTGACATTGCCATGCTTCTTGAAGGTCGCGAGCGAGCGACGCAGGCGGTCCGCCTCGTCGGGACTGAACCCCGCGCCGATGATGGCGATCTGCATCGCCTGTTCCTGGAAGAGCGGCACACCCAGCGTCTTGCCGAGAACCGCACCCAGCGCGTCGGAAGGAAAGCTCACCGCTTCGAGCCCGTTCCGCCGGCGGATGAAGGGGTGCACCATGTCGCCCTGGATCGGGCCCGGACGGATGATCGCCACCTGGATCACGAGGTCGTAGAAGCACTTGGGCTTCATCCTGGGCAGGAAGTTCATCTGCGCCCGGCTTTCCACCTGAAAGACGCCGATGGAATCGGCGGCCGAGAGCATGTCGTAGACGCGCCTGTCCTCGGGCGGCAGCGTGGCGAGCGTCAGCGGCGTCTTGTGGTGCTTCGCCACCAGGTCGAAGGCCTTGCGGATGCAGGTCAGCATCCCGAGCGCGAGCACGTCCACCTTGAGGATGCCCAAGGCGTCGATGTCGTCCTTGTCCCAGGGGATGACGGTGCGTCCCTCCATCGTCGCGTTCTCGACCGGCACCAACTCGTCGAGCCGCCCTTCCGTCATGATGAACCCGCCGACATGCTGGCTGAGATGCCGGGGAAAGCCCTGAATTTCGGCCATCAGGTCGAGCGCCTGTGCGAGCCGCCTGTCGGTGGGGTCGAGCCCGATCTCGCGCAGACGCTCGGGCGTGATCCCGCCGCCGCCCCAGCCCCAGATCTGACTCGACATGGCAGAAAGCGTGTCCTCCGAAAGCCCCATCGCTCGGCCCACCTCGCGCGCGGCGCGCTTGCCGCGGTAGTGGATCACCGTGGCGCAGAGCCCGGCACGATGGCGGCCGTATTTCTCGTAGATGTGCTGGATCACTTCCTCGCGCCGCTCGTGCTCGAAATCGACGTCGATGTCGGGTGGCTCGTCGCGCGCCTCGGACACGAAGCGCTCGAAGACCATCGTGCCGACCTCCGGACTGACCGAGGTGACGCCGAGGGCGTAGCAGACGACGGAGTTCGCGGCCGATCCCCGTCCCTGGCAGAGGATGCCCCGGTCGCGGGCGAAGGCCACGACATCGCGGACGGTAAGGAAATAGGGTTCATACTTGAGCCGCGCGATCAGCGCGAGCTCGTGCTCCGCCATCCCGCGCACCCGGTCCGGCACGCCCATCGGATAGCGCCACTTCAACCCCTCCCAGGTCAGCCGGGCAAGCCGGGCGGCTGGCGCCTCTCCCGCCGCCACCTCGGCGGGGTACTCGTAGCGCAGCGCGTCGAGCGAGAAGATGAGCTGCCCGGCAATCTCGCCCGACCGGTGCACCGCCGCCTCGTGCCCGGCGAAGAGCCTGAGCATCCCGGCCTCGGTCCTCAGCCTCTGTTCCGCATGGGTCAGCGCCGCGCGGCCCAAGTCGTCCACCCGGACGCCGGTGCGGATCGCAGTCAGCACATCGGCGAGACGGCGACGGGAGGCGGCATGCATCAGCGGCCGCCCCGAGGCGACGGTGGGGATGCCGGCGTCTCTGGCCAGCGCGGCGAGTCGCGCGAACCGTGCCGCATCGCCGCCGTCGTAGCGGGGTGCCATCAGCAGCGCGGTGTCTTCTCCGGGGCGGCAGGCCAACTGTCGCGCCCGAGTCATCCATCCGTGCGGCGCCGTTTCCTCTGGCGGGTGGAGAAGAAGGGTAACCCCCTCGCACCAGGCCAGAAGGTCGTCGAAGCCCAGATGGCACTCCCCCTTGGGCGCCCTGAGCCGCCCGGCCGAGATCAGCCGGCAGAGCCGACCCCACCCCGCCCGGTCGCGCGGCAGCGCGGTAGCCTCGAACCCGTCCGTCAGCCGGATCAGTGCCGCCGGGATGAGCCGGGGCGCCGCGCCGGTCTTGCGCCTTGTGTCGCGCGCCGCGACATGGGCGCGGACGATCCCGGCGACCGAGTTCAGATCGGCGATGGCCAGCGCCTCCTGCCCGAAGACGGCTACTTGCGCCATCAGTTCCTCGGGATGCGAGGCGCCGGTGAGGAAGGTGAAGTTCGAGGTGGCGGAGAGTTCGACGAACATGGGTGATTCCGAAAGGGAAGGCGATCATATTCACGTTTTGTTCCTGTGACGAGTCGCTCTTCGCCCACCCCGCGCAAACGCAAACGGCCGCCCCGAAGGACGGCCGTTCAGCCAATTCGTCGCCTTCACGCCGCGCGGGCGGCGCGGATCGAGTCCTCGAGCTTGCCGAGCGCCTCGGTGAACACCTCGTCCTGGATGGTGATCGGTGACAGGAAGCGGATCACGTTGCCGTGGACGCCGCAGGTCAGCAGGATCAGCCCGCGCTTCAGCGCCTCGGTCCGCACCTTGCCCGCGAACTCGGCGGAGGGCTTGCCGGTCCTCGCGTCGTTGAACTCGACCGCGTTCATGAAGCCAGGCCCGCGGATGTCCACAATCTCGGGCACGTCCGGGCGCAGGCTTTCCAGATGCTGCTTCAGCCGCGAGCCGAGCTGGTTGGCGCGATCGCAGAGCTTTTCTTCCTCGATCACGTCGAGCACGGCATGGGCCGCCGCGATCCCCATGGGCGAACCCCCGTAGGTGCCGCCGAGACCGCCCGGCGCCGGCGCGTCCATCACCGCGGCACGACCCACCACGGCCGCGAGCGGGAAGCCCCCGGCCAGCGCCTTGGCCATGGTCATCAGGTCAGGCTCGACGTCGTGATGCTCCATCGCGAACATCTTGCCGGTGCGGGCGAAGCCGGTCTGCACCTCGTCGGCGATGAGAAGGATGCCGTGCTCGTCACAGATCGCGCGGAGCGCCTTGAAGAACTCGCGAGGTGCCTCGTAGAAGCCGCCCTCGCCCTGCACCGGCTCGAGGATAATCGCCGCGACGCGCTTGGGATCGACATCGGCCTTGAAGAGGTAGTTCAGCGTGTCGAGCGACTGTTGCACCGAAACGCCGTGCAGCGGCACCGGGAAGGGGACGTGGAAGACGTCGTTCGGCATGGCGCCAAAGCCGACCTTGTAAGGCACGACCTTGCCGGTCAGCGCCATGCCCATGAAGGTGCGGCCATGGAAGGCGCCGGAAAAGGCGACGACGGCCTGACGCCCCGTGGCGGCGCGGGCGATCTTGACGGCGTTCTCCACCGCCTCGGCGCCGGTGGTCACGAAGATCGCCTTCTTCTCGCCCTTGATCGGCGCGATTGCGGAAAGACGTTCGGCGAGCCGCACGTAGTTCTCGTACGGCACGACCTGGTGGCAGGTGTGGGTGAAATGATCGAGCTGGTCCTTGACCGCGGCGATCACCTTCGGGTGCCGATGCCCGGTGTTCACCACCGCGATGCCGGCGGCGAAGTCGATGTAGCGGTTGCCTTCCTTGTCCCAAAGCTCGGCATTCTCTGCCTTGTCGACATAGATCTGGGTCATCACGCCCACGCCGCGCGACATGGCGGCCTGACGGCGGGTTTCGATCTCGGCGTTCAGCATGGGTCTCTCCTCGGACGTTGTCCCGGCACCATTACTCCTTCCGCGGATGCCGATCAATATTGCGAGTTGCCGCACAATAAATTTATCACTATCCGGGGATGCAGAACTGCAGGTGGAGGCAGGGCATGGAGTTCGATACCGGCGCGCGGCTGAAGGATGAGCGCGAAAGGCGGCGGCTGTCGCAGCGCCAGCTTGCGGCGGTGACAGGCGTGACCAGCGGCATGATCTCGATGATCGAGCAGAACCGCACGAGCCCCTCGGTCGCCACGCTGAAGAAGATCCTCGCCGGGCTCGATATCTCGCTCGGCGAGTTCTTCGCGGCCGGGACCGACACCGGCGCGAAATGGCATTTCCGCCGCGAAGAGTTCCGAGCGATCACGCCCAAGGCGAAGCTTGGCGAGGCCGGCGCGGGCGTGGTGTTTCGCCAGATCGGCCGTCCCGGCGCGAGTGCGATCCAGATGCTGCACGAGACCTATGCTGCCGGCGCCGACACCGGCCCCGAACTCTACAGCCATGACGCCGAGGAGGCAGGGGTGGTGATTGCGGGCCAGATCCTCGTGACCGTCGGCGAGGACACGCAACTCCTGAGCGCGGGCGACGGCTACCTCTTCAACAGCCGCACCCCGCACCGCTTCCGCAATCCAGGGCCCGCACCCTGCGTCATCGTTTCGGCCTGCACTCCGCCGACCTTCTGAGCATTTCTGCAACAGCCATCGCCAATCCGCAGGGGACTGCGGGACTCGGCAAGAATGCGCGACCCCCGAGAGGGCGATTCGGCCGACCTCGGCCGAGTGGATTTCCGCTTATGGAATCCGGGGGCGGAAACGACGATGGTGCCGCCAACCGGGAAGAACCACGAGCAATCTGATGGATTACGAGCAGTATTTGTACGGGCCCGTCACCCGCGATGCGGCGCATCGGGAATCGCCGCGGCGCCGTCTCGGGAGGATTGGCAGCCTCGCCTTCGCCTCGGGCGTCGGGGCCGGCGCCGTCACGGCTCTTGCCGTCGCGTTGGGGCTTAACGGCGCGGGCGGGGACCGGCGCACCGCGTCGCCGCGCCCGGAAGTGTCCCGTGAGACGCCACACCAGCCCCCGCTGCCGATGACGCTGGCGGTGTCGGAAGACGCGGTCCCGACACCGGGGCGCTAAGAAGTCGGTCGCGCGGCTCAACCCTGGTGCGGCGCCCGCGTCATCGCGGCGCGCATCGCCGCGAGCGCGCGCCCCTTCACCAGCCACGACACAGAGAACGCCACCACCGCCATCGTTCCGCACCAGAAGAGATAGTGACGCGCCGACAGCGTCGCCCTCGTTGCCGCGCCGGAGAGGAAGTAGGGGACCATCGCCGGCATCGCCGTCATCGCCGCGAGGATCGTCGTCCCGCTGAGCAGGAAGAGCATGGTCCGGGCTGAC